>NZ_JBFRXP010000009.1:0-115131 GCF_041146875.1 Acidithiobacillus sp. IBUN Pt1247-S3
ATCGTCATGAATGACGACCCCGGCTTCCGCCAAATGACCGACCATGGGCATGTAGCCCCGCTCTCCCTTGTAGGTCCACTCGGCTGTGCGTTTTTCGGCAATGATTTGCGTGGCATCCATGTCCAGGGTGTGGGTGTGACGACCGAGTTTCCGTAATCGGCGCCCCACTACCCATTGGTTCACCCGGCCCAGACCATCAAGACCCGCTCCCGCCCCCGTCCGCCGCAACCAGTCCCCCGTCGCATCCGTACTGGGCAGATGTTCCAAGGAGAGCAGGCGCCGCAATACCGGGTCAGAGTGAATCATCCGCAAATCTTCCAGAGAGCGGCCGCCGCCGGTCAGCATCAAGACCAGGGGCAATGCCTGCTGGACTGCCGCGTAGGCATGACCACTGCCCGGCCGAGGCATCTCCCGCTCCACCCAGCGGGGAAACTGGATACCGTACAGATACTCCCCAAAGAGCGTCAGCCCTGCCTGCGCGGTCAGCGCCTCGTCAGTTGCCCCCAACTGGAACGGAAGCACGCTTTGTGCCATCTTTCTCATCGGCCCCTCCTGCAAGTTCACCTTCTGGGTGATGCTCTTCGACAAGCCTATTCTACCAGAAATGCTTGCAGATCGGGGCCTTATCTATCCATCCCCTCACCCTAATCGCGGAAATTGGGTGCCCTTCAGCCTGCCCTTCAGGCTGCCCTTCAGGGCAGTCCAGGGATTTCCTGTTTCTTCCGTTCCTGCACTCTCACCAGCACATCCAGGCGCAAGGGCTCTGGTCTATGGTAGACGAGTAGACGTTTATCGACGTAAGGGATCTCCTGGGGCCATCCTGTCCAGACCGTTTTGTGGGTGCGATTCCAGCAACTTCGTCCCAAGGTGTATAGCGCCCATTGTTGCCTTCGGATACCGTGGAATCCAGGCATCCGGCGGATGGCGGATACGAGCCGTTCCAGATCATCCGTGCGCTCTTTGCCGGTATTGGAGCCATGCGCACTGCTGTACTGGCGCATGGCCGCTTCCAACTTCTCGTAGTGGTCTTCCTGGATACACCAGGTCCAGTGTCGGCCGCCGCCGTGTTTCTTCTCTCGCTGCAGATGAACCAGCACATACTGTTCTCCCCAGGTGAGACGCTGACGGCGGTTACCCGTGTCCAGAAGTGTCTCTTCTTCCCAAACACGGCCGGTTCCGGGAGTGACCAGCAGCCACCAGCGTAACGGTGTCAGCGCCTGTTCATTTTCCGGATAGAAAATGAGCGTGGCGTTGGCCATTCCCCGTGCCTTGTTGCGCGAGCGGGTTGCAGCACTGGCCGTGATGGCGTAGCACCCGGTAAATTTCTCCGCCAGCCGCAGGGCCTTGTGGGTCGGTAGGGTGCCACCGGTCCAGTAACGGCTGCCGCGCTGGACGGTTTCCAGGAGCAAACGCATGGTCGCGGATTTGCTGCGCGGGATGCGCAGAGGAGAGGTACCGGCAGGGAGGGGCGTGGGTAGATCCAGCATGGACATCTTCCTATCTAAATGGCGACAGGAAATATAGGCACCCTTTTCGCAAGATCCGGGATGCCGGATGGTCCGCAGGGCGTGTGTACAGCGGAAGGCCAGGCCGCGGGCAAGCCCCGAAAGCACAATGTGCTTCCGGGGAACCTCCCCAGGTGCGCAGCACACTACTAGAGATTCCATAGCAAGGAAGGAAAGAAAGGCCGGAACTGCGGATAGCGTGCCTATACTTGGCAGGTCCCAACGGAAACGCTATCGAGACCCGGATGCCGCCACATCCTCTACTGCCGCCAGATTCAGGAGGGCAGGGGTGTGCGCCGACGCATCCTGAACTCCGATAACCATCCTTCAGGTGCCGGCCGCCAACCGTCACCTGCCGCATTGCCCGTAGCCGGATGCCCGTAATGGGGCTCGTCCGGTTGCAACGGGCGCTTCCAGGGCTCACCCCCCTGGATTCGACCCAATCCGAGGCTGCAAGGGCCTGAGATTGGGCGACACGGAAACGGGTCTCCGGGCAACCGGAATCACCCTGACCGCAGACGAAAGCGGGTAGCCAGTCCCGCTCCGGGGCGGCCCGTAAGGGTCGAACCGGTACCACAGCCGAAGGCGTCAGTACCACCCGTGAGGGGGTAAGCCATCCAGGAGAAATCTGGGGATGGCGGCACTCTGGGGCGCAAGCTTTGGAGGTCGGCGAATAGCTCAAGCGGCAAAAGCACCCAGGTCCCAAAAGGACAGGGCGGGTGCGAAGTGGAGATCAGGCAAGCCATTGCCAGGACCTGCAGTGTCCTGGTGGTCAAATCTGGAAACCATTACATGAGTACGCCCAGGGACTTTGGAATCTCTCCCGGGCGGAAACCGGAAGCGGGAGTCGTACGGCTAGTGTAATAGGTGAGGAGATGGCGTGTGTGATCGCAGTAGTCGCGGTCTAACGTGGGAACCAGTGCACGGCTCCGGGGTGGCACCTGGAGGGAGACCGGAACGCCGATAAAAGCGTTTGGCACTGGGGGAGCGTGGTTGAGTAGCTGGCCCTGCATGACAGGGATAACGGTCCGGGGATTTGACCGAAACCGGATTGGAAAGGAAGGAGACCCCTTCCCCAACGAAAGACGACAGGTAATGCACAGGATGGAAAAACCCGCCTGGCGGCGGGTATCGGAGACGGATCGGCTCCCTTGGCGGGGGGTGGATTCGCGGACAGCAACGACGGGTTGGCGCCCGTCCAGAGCAAGGAGGTAATTATTATTATTCGTCCGGGGTGGCTTCGACCACCCCGGATGTTTTGCGTTTTGAGGGTAAAAAATAGGGATAAATAAATTCTGTGATGGGTCCGCCCTTACAGCAGTCAATCCTCATCAAGCTTCAGCAAAGTGGAAATGTCCACATACTCGCGGAGGTTCACCGAATTCCTCACACATGAGTCAAGATTCTGAAACGAGAGCTGGATGGCCGCCCGTCAAGATTGAGCTATTTGGCGGCCCGAGAAGAGCCTGGACGCTCCGGACGCAAGAAGTGGTTCGCGACAAACTGCAAGCGGGGGCCGTCGAGGGACCGGCGTCGATGGTGTTGCAGCTCATCAAGGCCCCAGTGTTCCAATGACGCCTAATCGCAGCAGTTGCCGCCCAGGCTGCCGATCGCAAATGTCCGGGCTCAGCCTTGACCGGACATCCACTTCAGACCGGCCAATGATCGCTCTTGGCCGACAGCCCGCATATATTATCCTTCTCCATAGCAGCCATTCCCGCACTATCCAAACAATATGACTCCGATCAACAACCAAGGAGTCTGTAATGGAAACCATCAACAAGCGCAAAACCTTGGTATTGCGGGGTACTCGTGGAGTTTGAGTTCTTGTCAAGAACTTGGATTGTATCGGATTTTACTGTACATTGCAGTACATGCTCAACATACCTACTTAGAAGGGAGCAATGGCTACCGCCAAGACCACCACACTGACCTTTCGCATCGAGCCCGGCCTGAAAGAGGCTCTGCGCGCGGCGGCCGTTCGCGAGCACCGTTCCATCGCCAATATGGTGGAGGTGTTGATTCGGGATTATTGCGGGCGGAACGACATTTCCATCCCCGAGCAGGGTGCGCCAGCCGTCACAAGCAAGTCGGTAGCCGCCCGCCGTACCCGGAGCCGGTAACAGCAGGGCTGCCCATGACCGACGACAACAAGTCCCTCGCCGTCTCGCCCAGGCTCGCAAGTGCTTCAGCAGTTCATGCGGGAGTACGTAGCCGAGAACAGCGGCAGTGCCGAGCGTCCACACCGAAAGACCCCCGATGCGCCAGAGGGGGTAAATAGCGTTGAACGCCGTAGAAATCGAACAAGCCATCACAGACCTTGCGGAGCAGCCCTTTGACCCCGCGAACTTCCCCTATGCCTTCCTTGAAGCCTTCGGCAACAAGGAGGCGACGATCAAGCGCCTTCGCGCCGGGGCGTCGAACAAGTCCGACCTCGGCGGCGTTCTCCAGACCAGCAACATCCACATCCTGACCTGCGACGCGGGGCAGGTGCCGACGGCGCTCAAGGCGCTCAAGGACAGTCCCGCCACCGCCAGGGCCAAGGCGAAGTTCATCCTCGCCACGGACGGTGCGGACATCAAGGCGGAAGACCTGGCTAGCGGCGATCCGGTCGCCTGCGCCTTCAAGGACTTCCCCGATCACTTCGGCTTTTCCCTGCCGCTGGCGGGCATCAGTACCGTCCGGCAGATCAGCGAGAACGCCTTCGACATCCGGGCGACCAGCCGCCTCAATCGCCTCTATGTCGAACTGCTGAAGGACAACCCCGAATGGGGCACGGCCGAACGCCGCCACGACATGAACCACTTCATGGCGCGGCTGATTTTCTGCTTCTTCGCCGAGGACACCGACATCTTCATCGGCAAGGGCAAGTTCACCGAAACCGTCGCGCAGATGAGCGCAAAAGACTCGTCCAACATGCATGAAGTGATTAGCACGCTGTTCCTGGCGATGAACACGGAGAAGAAGGATCGGCCCAATGCGAAAATTCCACGTTGGGCAAACGACTTTCCCTATGTCAATGGCGGCTTGTTCTCCGGCAGCATGGACGTGCCGAAATTCAGCAAGATCGCCCGGTCCTACCTCCTGCACGTCGGCGGCCTCGACTGGACCAGGATCAACCCCGACATCTTCGGGTCAATGATCCAGGCCGTCGCCGAGGACGAGGAGCGCGGCGAGCTGGGGATGCACTACACGAGCGTCCCCAACATCCTCAAGGTGCTGAACCCGCTTTTTCTCGACGACCTGCGAGCAAAGCTGGAGGAAGCGGGCGACAACGCACGCATGCTGCTCAATCTGCGCAAGCGCATCGCTAGGATCCGGGTCTTTGACCCGGCCTGCGGTTCGGGCAATTTTCTGGTCATCGCTTATAAGGAAATGCGTGCCATCGAGGCCGAGATCAACCAGCGGCGCAGCGAACCGGATCGCGCATCAGAAATCCCGCTCACCAACTTTCGCGGCATCGAACTGCGCGACTTCCCGGCGGAGATTGCCCGCCTCGCGCTGGTCATTGCCGAGTATCAGAGTGATGTGCTGTATCGCGGGCAGCGGCTCGCGTTGGCCGAGTTTCTGCCCCTGCGCAATGAAAACTGGATCACCTGCGGAAACGCTCTTCGGCTGGACTGGTTGAGCATCTGCCCGTCGACCGGAACGGGCGTGAAGGTGCAGGCCGATGACTTGTTCGGCTCGCCGCTCGACCAAGCAGAGATCGACTTCGAGAATGAAGGCGGCGAGACGTACATTTGCGGTAATCCGCCTTACGTTGGAACCAAGCGACAGACTGAACTTCAGAAAGCCGATTTAGAGAGCGTGTTCAGCCCACTTACCTCGGGCTGGAAGGTCTTAGATTATGTTGCTGGTTGGTTTGTAAAGGCAGCGAACTATGGCAAACACACGCCCGCGGCCGTTGCATTTGTGTCGACGAACTCAGTGTGCCAAGGCCAACAAGCACCAGTACTCTGGCCGCTCATCTTTTCGACAGGGCACGAAATTCATTTCGCGCACGGGTCATTTAAGTGGGCCAATCTTGCAGCAAGTAACGCTGGCGTTACTGTCGTCATCATTGGAATATCGAAACTACCAGGGAAGTTCCGCCGATTGTTTGACGTAACGGAATCTGGAGTCGTGACGGAAAGGCAAATGGAGAACATCAATGCCTACCTTGCGCCCGCTTCAAATGTACTAATCGAGCCGCAAGCACGACCGCTTTCCGATATTCCCGAATTCGCTCGGGGCAACTCACCCACAGATGGCGGAAACTTACTGCTCAAGTCGGAGGCAGTGCGCGCGTTGGTTGCTGAGGATGGGCGTGCGAAGACCTATATCAAAACATTCTATGGTTCCGACGAGGTAATTGCGGGAGTGAGTCGCTTCTGTATATGGATTGAAGATTCCGAAGCGGGCGCCGCGCTTGGAATACCCGCAATTAGGCAGCGTGTTGCTGCTGTTCGATCGTTTCGCGAGAAGAGTCCGAAAGCATCGACGCGAAAGGCAGCAGCGTGGCCGCATCGATTTGATGAAAGAAAGCCGCTACCGGCCGCTCGGGTAATCATCGTTCCCGTTCGTAGCTCCGAGAACCGCCCCTATCTTCCGGTCGATGTTCTTCCTCACGGCACCGTGGTCGCTAATACTGCCTTTTCGATGGTTGATGGGCCACTGTGGGTGGTGGCAGTCGTTGCCTCGCGACTGCACCTTTCGTGGATCGCTTCCGTTTGCGGACGTTTGGAACTGCGGTTTTCGTATACCAACACGGTCGGCTGGAACACGTTCCCCGTCCCGAAGCTTACAGAGAAGAACAAGGAAGACCTGACGAGCTGCGCCGAGAGCATTCTGCTGGCGCGAGAGCATCACTTCCCAGCCACCATCGCGGACCTCTACGATCCCGACGCCATGCCCGCCGACCTGCGCGCGGCGCATGAGCGCAACGACGAAGTGCTGGAGCGCATCTACATCGGTCGGCGCTTCAAGAACGATACCGAACGGCTGGAAAAGCTGTTTGACCTCTATACCAAGATGACTGCTTCGGCTGCACCAGCCAAGGGCAAGAAGCGCAAAGCGGGAGCCCGCGCATGAGCACCCTTACCGAAGTCGACAAGCGCTATCTTGAGAAAATCCTCGGGATGGAAGGTGGCTACCTTCTCGATTACAACGATATGACTTTCGGCCAGTTCTTCAATGGCCATGGGGTCGATATTCACGGCACGAATTACCGGACCTATGGGACCTCCAAGGCCAGGAAAATGCGCGCGTTCTGGGAGAGCGAACCTGATGCCTTGGTTGGTAAGGTCTTGTCTGAAATGCTTGATGTGTACGAGGCTAACTGCAAGCTGAACAACAAAGAAATTGATACGGCTGTTCTTCAAGAATCACGGAAAAGCGCGGCCCGGCTTTTGGGAAGGTCGCAGCCCGCGCCATCTTCAAAAACCGGCGATGATTTCTTGAACCGTGAGTTCACGATACCCAACATTCAAAATCTTCCGATTAAAGCTTCGGCTGTACCAATTATTGAAAGCCGCCTTGCCGAAGCGCGGAAAGCACTAGGGGTAGGTGCACATCTTTCGGTGATCTTTCTTTGCGGAAGCGTGCTTGAGGCAGTTCTGCTTGGGGCCGCGCAGAAAGAGCCCGCCCGCTTCAATCAGGCAGCCGCCAGCCCAAAGGCCAATGATGGCAAGGTAAAGCATTTTCCAGATTGGAGCCTTGCCCAATTCATTGATGTCGCCTGCGAGCTTGACTTGCTCAAACCAGATGTGAAGAAATTCAGCCACGGTCTACGGGATTTTCGCAACTATATTCACCCCCATGAGCAGATGGTGTCACGCTTCACGCCGGACGAACATACGGCGAAGCTCTGCTTTCAGGTTCTAAAAGCAGCACTTGCAAGTGTTGCAGGGGAGCGAAAATAATGATCGAAACAAAATCCATCCCCTCCATCTCTGTCACCTACGCCCGCAACGGTGCATCGACCAAGGCCAATGTCCTTGGCATGCGGCCCATGCAGGAGCGGGCCTACGAGAAGCGCGGTGAGCAATACCTGCTGATCAAGTCACCCCCGGCGTCCGGCAAGAGCCGCGCCCTCATGTTCGTTGCGCTCGATAAGCTCAAGAACCAGGGCTTGAAACAGGCGATCATCGTCGTGCCGGAGAAGTCCATTGGGGCCAGCTTCAACGATGAGCCGCTATCCAACTTCGGTTTCTGGTCCGACTGGCATGTCGAGCCGAAGTGGAACCTCTGCAACGCGCCCGGTAATGACAACGGTGGCAAGGTCAAGTCGCTCGGTGCGTTCCTTGAAAGCGACGACCAGGTGCTGGTCTGCACGCACGCAACCTTCCGCTTCGCGGTCGATGCCTACGGCGTGGAGGCATTCGACGACCGGCTGATCGCGGTCGATGAGTTCCACCACGTTTCGGCCAGCCCCGATAACAAGCTCGGTCTGCACCTGGGGCAGTTCATCGCGCGGGGGCGGACGCACATCGTCGCCATGACCGGCTCTTACTTCCGGGGCGACGCCGAGGCCGTGCTGGCACCGTCGGACGAAGCCAAGTTCGAGACCGTCACCTACACCTACTACGAACAGCTCAACGGCTACGAGTACCTGAAGCAACTCGACATCGGCTACTTCTTCTACAGCGGGTCTTATGTTGATGACATGCTCAACGTCCTCGACCCCGGCGAGAAGACGATCATCCATATCCCCAACGTCAATTCACGCGAGAGCACGAAGGACAAGATGCGGGAGGTGGAACACATCATCGAGGCGCTGGGTGTGTGGGACGGCGTTGATCCCGCAACCGGCTTCCAGCTCGTCAAGCGGCCCGATGGCCGCGTGCTGCGAATCGCCGATCTTGTCGATGATGACGCTACCAAGCGCGACCGCGTGTCCGCCGCCCTCAAGGACCCGGCGCAGAAGAACAACCGCGACTACGTGGACATCATCATCGCGCTGGGCATGGCGAAGGAAGGCTTCGACTGGATATGGTGCGAGCACGCCCTAACCGTCGGCTATCGCGCCAGCTTGACCGAGATCGTGCAGATTATCGGTCGCGCTACCCGCGACGCGCCCGGCAAGACTTGCGCGAGGTTCACCAACCTGATCGCCGAGCCGGATGCCTCCGAGGAAGCCGTGACCGAGGCCGTCAACGACACCTTGAAGGCCATTGCCGCAAGCCTCCTGATGGAACAGGTCCTCGCCCCGCGCTTCGAATTCAAGCCCAAGAACGCGGACAGCGGCCCCACGCCGGGCTTCGATTACGGCGAGGGCGGCTATGACCCCGACAAATCCAACGTCGGCGTCAACCACCAGACCGGACAGGTGCAGATCGAGATCAGGGGCCTCGCCGAACCTAAGAGCAAGGAAGCGACGCGCATCTGCCAGGAAGACTTGAACGAGGTGATCGCCACCTTCATTCAGGACAAGACTGCCATTGAGCGCGGCTTGTTCGATGAAGAACTAGTGCCGGAGGAACTGACGCAGGTTCGTATGGGCAAGATCATCAAGGACAAGTACCCCGACCTTGACGCGGAAGATCAGGAAGCCGTGCGCCAGCACGCCATCGCCGCCCTCACGCTGACCCAGCAGGCGAAGCAGCTTGCGACGGGTGGCGAAACCGACGAGGCACCCCCCAACACCGCCCTGATCGACGGCGTGCGCCGCTTTGCGATGGACGTGCGCGAGTTGGATATCGACCTGATCGACCGCATCAACCCCTTCGGGGAAGCCTACGCCATCCTCGCCAAGACCATGAGCGAGGACAGCTTGAAGCAGGTTGCGGCGGCGATCTCCGCCAAACGCGCGAACCTGACGCCGGACGAAGCGAAGGAGCTTGCCGTCCGCGCCGTCCAGTTCAAGAAGGAGCGCGGACGTGTGCCCGCGCTCAATTCGCAGGATGCGTGGGAGCGACGCATGGCCGAAGGTGCCGCCGCGTTCATGCGCTATAGGAAGGAGGGTCGGTATGAGTGACCCCGACCTCGACGAACTGGCGGCGGAACTTTCCGAGTTCGCCGCGCCGGAAGCCAAGGGTGGACGCCCGCCGCGCGAGGAGCGCGTCATCGCCGGGTTCGAGGAAATCCAGCGGTTTGTCGAGAAGCACGGTCGCGCTCCGCAGCACAGGGAAGACCGCGATATTTTCGAGCGGCTGTACGCCGTGCGTCTTGACCGCCTGCGCGCGCTTCCCGACTGCCGCGCCGTGATTGAACCGCTGGACCATCAGGGCTTGCTTGCGGGTGCAACGAGAGTCGCCGAGCCCTCGCCCGACTACGACGTGGACCAACTGGCTGCCGAGCTGACGGGCGTGGGCGGCGCAGACGATATAACCGTCCTGCGCCATGTCCGCACTAGCGCCGACAAACGCGCCGCCGATGAGATTGCCGACCGCAAGCCATGTGAGGACTTCGAGAAGTTCAAGCCGCTGTTTGAGCGCGTACAGGCCGACCTCAAAACGGGCCTGCGCCAGGCACAGCCTATCCAGGCTGGCCGCCGCGCGATTGAGGCCGGAGACTTTTTTGTTCTCGATGGCATCACGCTCTACGTCGCCGAGGTTGGAGAGCCGCTGAAAACCACCGCCGGGGAAGTGGACCGCCGCTTGCGCCTCATCTTCTCCAACGGCACCGAGAGCAATCTGCTGCTGCGCTCGCTCCAGCGCGCGTTCTACAACGATCCAGCCGCGCGGCGGCTGGCCTCGCCCGAGAGCGGGCAACTCTCCTTCGGCGGCGAGCTTGAGGCCGATGATGTGAAAAGCGGCACGATCTACGTGCTGCGCTCCCTGTCCGATTATCCCTATGTCGCGCAGCACCGTGACATCATCCACAAGGTCGGTGTGACCGGCGGCAAGGTGGAGACACGTATCGCCAACGCCGAGAACGAAGCGACCTACCTACTGGCAAAAGTCGAGGTCGTCGCGACCTACCAGCTCGCGGGGATCAATCGCACTCGTATGGAGAACTTGTTCCACAGGCTTTTCGCGTCCGCGCGGTTGAACATCACCATTAACGACCGCTTCGGTCATCCCGTGCAGCCCGAGGAATGGTTTCTCGTTCCCTTATTCGTCATTGACGAGGCCGTAGAGCACATCAAGGACGGGACGATAACCAAGTATGTCTACGACCCCAAGGCGGCGCGGCTGGTTAAGACGGTTTCCGCGTCGCGCGCGGAGGATGAGAAGGCGGGCTAAATGCGCGTGGATTGAAACACTCTATAAATCGGGGGTGAACCCTCCGATAAGCCGTCTCTTTTTTTATCAAAACCAACCATCCTCGGACGAGGATGGACCGATTCCCGCAACTGTTCAGGCATGCCTCACATCGACATGCAGACGCATACCCAGGGCGCGGGCCACCTTGAGAATCGTGGCGAAGCTCGGATTCCCTTCGCCAGACAGGGCCTTGTACAGACTCTCCCGCCCCATGCCTGTGTCATGAGCCAGACGGGTCATACCGCGGGCGCGGGCGGTGGTGCCCAGCGCGCGGGCGAGAAAGGCCGCGTCATCGCCAGCTTCCTCAAAGCAGGCGTTGATGTAAGCGGCGATGTCCGCTTCGGTTTTCAGGTGTTCGGCGCTATCCCATGTGCGCAATTCCAGTTTTTCCATGGCTCACTCCTTCAATTGTCGGGCCAAATCCAATGCCAGGGCGATATCCGTTGCTTGGGTGGATTTATCGCCACCTGCCAGCAGTACGACGATTTCCATGCCGCAGCGCCTGAAATACACCCGGTACCCGGGTCCGTAATGAATGCGCATTTCCGAGACGCCGTTTCCTACCGGCTCACAGTCCCCAAAATTGTTCATCTCGGCGCGATCGATCCGCATCTGGATTCGCGCTTTGGCTTGGCAATCTCGCAGTCCGTCAAAGCATCGGTCGAATATCCGCGTGGTCTGGATGCTGTCCCTAGGTGCCACTGTATCCTAAATTATACGATCGTCCAAGCATCGAATGGCATCACTAATAGATCAGTAGTTCAATCCCCGTCCCCCCTGAAGGGGATGGGGATTACCACCCTGTAAGGATGTTTCAGCTTTTGGGCATCTTCTCAAGCCGATCGGCCTGGCGGCGCATACCGATGAAAATCGGATCGGACACAGATTTTGGAAAGTCTGAGGGCAAAAGCTTAGGCAGGTTTTCCAACACTGCTGGCACCTTGTCCAAAACATCCTGGATGACGTCCTCGAAGTCGAGGCCCAAAGCCTTGCGCTTTGCCGTGATATTCCAGTGCTGACGCCGGATTTCCGTCAACCGATAATGCAGACTCTTCTCGCCGCGCACACCCATGGCGAGCTTGAGTTTCCTCTCGTCGAACAATCTAGGGCCAGCGCCCGTATGGGGCCATGCCGACAAGATATCGTACAGAGGTGCGAGATCGAAAAGCCCGCCCTGCCTGAGAAGAATACTGAAGTTTTTCGCATGTCCATCCGGGGCGCCCAGGAGCCAAAAGATCAGTTGCGCCTTTAGGAAGTCGCGGCGATCTATTTCCGCACGGGAACTCCCGCGAAGAATATCCAGAATGGCGTCGATTCCGGGACCTCCATCGCTCTGGTACTTCTTCGACGCCGGAACACCCAGGGCCTGGCAAAAGTCTTCCTGTGGGATGCGTGCCAACCAAGTTCCTTGCCACAGTCGGTCAAAGCGAGTGACTACAAGCACCGTGTGCCGACCGAAATGTTCAATGTGCGAAGCGGCAACCGGGATACCAAACGCCTGGACGATGCGAGCGCAGAGCCATTCGTTCTCGACGGAGGTCGTCAGGTCAATACCGGCCGGAACTCTCCCCATGGGTAATTTGAGGATATGCGTGGTCGGTGTACTGCCACGCGGAAGGCACCACTGCCCCTCGTGTACCAGTAGCGCGATCTTGTCCTGGGCTCCCGCCAGCGAGATGCGAAAGTCCCCCTCCACTATGCGGTAAGGTACGCGGGCCACGGCTTGGTCCAGTAAGCGCTCGACGGCCTGCTCGTCCAGCGGATCGGCCAGTATTCTATGGATGTCCGTCGGGGCGTATCCGGCGGGAACCAGTTGGATGGCGCCGGCGCAATCACGGCCGATTTGCTCCAGCAGGTCAAAAGCGCGGTCGGCCCTTGCCCCGAACTGCTCCGCTATTCGCTGCCGGGTATTCGGGTTTTCCGGGAGAAGGTTGTCGAAGAACGATTCCACGATACCTCCCAGAAACGGAGTCGTCCCTTGTGCCAAGGGCAAGGACAGCGATATCGGGCGTGCTTGATCGTGTCGCAGCCAAGTCTGTGCATAAGAAAAAAGATGACTGGCCCGTGTCACCGACCATGTGCCTACCAGCACTCCGTTCATCCACAGGTCAAGGGCTTTGGTTTGGGAGGGGCGGCCCGGATTCACCATGGCGCCTTCTTCCTCGTATCCGCGATGGTGTCGCTCCCAGCGTTTAAGGTGCGCACCTGAAGCTGGGCTCCCAACGCCATGAGCACGGTCAAAAGCTGATCAAGAGAGACCCGGTCCGGATGCGCCTCGATGGAGGAAATGCGTTTTTGGGACAGGCCCATTTTCTCTCCCAGCCTTTTTTGCGTGAGGCCGCGCTCTAGCCGTAAGCGCTTCAACACAACAGAGAGATCAGTGATCGTCGTGATAGGTGTATCCATGCGCTTCGGAACTCGCGATCAAGAGTATAAAACGTATACTCGTAATAAGGAGTATATAGTATAAACTCGCAATTCGGAGTGTGCAAGCCCAACACGAGGACAGTGCCGGGATACTCGACGGGATGTCTGGGGCACACTTTTTACTCAGCTTCTCCAGATTTCTCTCAGTAAGCTAGGTTGGTGCAAGAAAATGTTCAGTCCGTTCTCGCTTCGCGGTATACCGGCACAACGAGACGGCACCCTGTGCAAGGCAGAACCATCCTCAAGGCGCGATTATACACATCTTACCCCAGGTTATCGTCGATGGATAATATCGGATAAGATTCCCATAACTCAGGGAGCCTGCCTGGCTGCGGGGCCTCGAAGTGGTTTTCCATGCCGCTATGGCGGGCCGTGCCTTTGTTAATGCAGGAACTTGAAAAGTGTCATGAGCGCTGCGAGAACGGCGGTCATGGTGCCCATCGCGCCTATCGTCCATTTGATCAGGCGCGTCTCCAGAGCGGCCAGGTCCGCCTTGGTGGCCATGGTGGCTTCTACCACCGTCAGCCTTTTGTCGATGTCTTCCATCACGCCTGTGTCCATCGGTGCTCCCGTTGTTTTTTTCAGACTATGGATCTTACAGGAAAACCGGCAAGCGCCCAAGGCGGCAAGTACCCCGACGCTTAATCACCTTGTTTATGCCATAAATTGGCTAACAGATAACTATAGGCGGACTATTTACCCGCGCCCAGGCTTCGTCCTGTTCTTCCTCTTCAGGGGTCCGATCCCGGATCAAGGGGCCTTCATCCCCCACGAGTTTCCACCAGTGACGCGGTTTCCAAATTCCCATCTGAAACAGAATAAGGCGCCCCATCTGGAACAAAACTGTCCAGGTGAAGAAACCCAACAGATAGGATGCAGCCCCCTGCCGGCCCATTTCTTCCATGACTACGGACTGATGAGTCCAGGCATAACCAAAAGCCGTGAACAGATTCACTGGAAAACCGGCCGGCGCACTGCCGTAGATCCCGAGCAACAGATCCCAGCCGGCGCTGACCAGTACGACCATAGTCAACACGTAGCACGCCCGTGCCCCCACGGCCAAGGTTCTCCAGCGGGGATGCCGGAAAATACTGAAAGGAACGGCCTCCCGGTACTCCTGACCATCTTTGGTCTTGAAACGAGGTCCGAACAGGGGCGGGGTCAGGAAAAAGATCACGAAAAATGTGAAGAAGACGAACGTAACCAAGCCGGCACCACCCATAACGGTGAGCGTAAGGTGCGTATCTGGGGAGAATATACCTAGCAGGAGGTGTACCGGCCCCGACGTTATCAACGGTAACTTACTGCGGCCAGCCATGTAAACCAGAAAAAACAGCCAGGCATACAGCAGCAGGAAACTACCCAGCATTCCCCAGAGGTACATGGCCCGGTCGCGGGGAGTTAGTTTATAGCTCATAAAACAAATTCTATTTCTATTCTGGCCAACTTTAGTTATTATACCACGTATGGGTAATTAACGCAATTAACTTGCCAGACTTTTCTGCTCCCGCTGCTGGAAATAGTTGCCGAATTCTACAACATTATTGGGCGCCTCGAAAAACCTTCCCATTTTGGCTATATATGATAAAATATAACCAGTTGAATATTATGGGGTATGCCGGATGAAACCACGAAAGAGCGCAATCAAAACCGACCTGTTTGCCGCGGATTTCCACCAGCAGAAACTGGATCAGTTGGGTGATCCATTGCTGCGCATCGCTTTCTGCATCGACTTTCCTGCCGGCGGCAGAGGTCGATCGTGTGGCCCCCGCTGCGAGCCTGGAGAGCGAAGCGGGGGCGAGTAGTCCCCAGTAGGCAACGCGGCGAACTGCATCCGCCGAAACGACCGCGAAGCTGGGAGTGCAGGCGCGTGCTGTGCCGCATGGTTGCCGACAAGTCATTCGGGAGACGAGTGCGCCGTCTGCGCCCCAACGAGGGCGTGACGGTGCGCCGGTGACCGGGACGGCTGGGGCCTATTATCTGGTCGGCAGCGCAAGGCCGATCGCGCAACGACGCGCGAAAAGGCCTGCTGAGCACGCCGACTCTCCTGTCGTCCGGCGAGTCCCCAGGGCGGTCGCCCTCCTTATCCCACGGAAACCATGGTGCGAATATTGGTGTTAAAGCGCCTCTACAATCTTTCAGACGAACAGATGGAGTACCAGCTTCTGGATCGCCGTAGCTATCAGCGTTTTTGCGGTCTGGTGGATGCTGCGCGTCTTCCGGATCGCACGACCATCTGGCATTTTGAGAACCGTATCGGTGTGGCCGGTGCCGAAGCGCTGTTCACCGCGGTGGAGCAGCAAATCCTGCAGCACGGCTATGTGGCACGGGGTGACCAGATCATTGATGCCACGCTGGTACCGGCACCCAAGCAACATTTTTCCAGAGACGACAAGGAACAGATCAAAGAAAATGCCACGCCTGCCGACTGGAGCCCAGCGAAACGCCGTCAGAAAGATCTGGATGCGACCTTCAGGGACAAATGGCCGAAATAGTGCCATTTTATCCGAAAGCACGGACATTTGTTCGGACACGGGGCGGAATCGAACCGTTCTCCGTCCATCTCCCTCACCTTCTTCTCCAAGACTGATGACCTCATGACAACTCTGTTCGCCACGGAAGCCAAGCCTTACGGTGCAATGCCAGCGGCAAATTGCTGCAAGCGTTGGCCCTCGGCCCGTGCTTCGGCGAGCAACCGGTTCCAGTCGTCTGGCGGATGGCCGCTTTCCAGCATCTTGCGGAACACCTTGTAGGCGTCGTCGCTGCTCTCGTAGGCACGCTTCGTGTCCTCATCGTTGACCCAAGCGAACACGATCACCTTGGTTTGAGCGTGGTAGCGGAAGAACAGTCGGTACTGCTGGAAGAACTTGGCCCGGAACCAGTGCTTGTGATCCTCGCCGAGGGTGTTGCCCTGCCGGTATTCCGGCCGCGCCGGGTCTTGCGGGATGACGTCGAACGCCAGCGCGGTCACCGCCGCCAATCGCTTGCTGGCGTTCTTCTTCACGTAGCCGACGTGGTCCTTTTGCTTGAACGCTTCGACCTGCTGGGCCAAAGCTTCAATCTGGGCAAGGAACAGCGGGTGAGCGAAAACCGTCCAGCCGTGAATGACCAAGGGCGCGGGCTTGTCCGCGCTCATTCATCGTCTGCCGACAGGGCGGCATCGAGATCGACATCGACGCCGCCGACCAGCGATTGGAGTCGCTGGACGAAGTCAGCATCCACGGCCTGCAGGCGTTCCGGGTGACTGGCGATGTCGCGGGCCAGGAAGCCCAGGAACTGGCCGAGCACCGGGTCGCCGCCTTCGGAGACTTCAGCACGGGTCAGCACCACCTCACCGCTGGGGCGGATGGTGTAGTGGATTTTGTCGCGCTTGCCGAGCCGAAGGGCGCGGCGCACGGTTTCCGGCACCGTGGTCTGGTAGCGGTCAGTCAGCGTGGATTCGACTTCGAGGGTGGCAGGCATGGTACTCTCCGGTCTAAGAGGGGAGGATGTGCTGCATGATAATGCATTTGCATTGCCATGTCAATGCAAATGCATTGTCTATGATTGTTGCCATCCTGTCCGGTGTTTCGGATGGGCGACTGGCTACCACTTTCCATATCGAATGCCGCGAGCCGGGGGTGTCCATACGATCAGGCGAATGTCTGTGAAAACGGCCGAATATGACAAAATTGGGACCGTGGCCTGAAGGACGGACTCTTGTTCAGGAATTGGTTGTGGGTTCGCTTCCGCAGTCCGCCACCACCAGGATGTCTCAGCCGTCCACGGCCTTCAGGGTTTTCTCCGAAAGTTCCATGGTATGCTATATCCTGTCGTCTTTTAGACCGACGTTGGCGATACTCCGGGTTCGGGCAGGCCCTCATGATGGGTGCGGGCTTCGGGATCGGAGGCGATCTCATCAACAGCATCTTCTGAGCGTGGTTTGACCATGGCGGCAGCGGTGTGGTGTGCATTGCTGCCCATCGCAGCCACCTTTGCGACACCGGAAGAGAATCAGACAACGGCATTATCGGACAAGAAGGGGTAATGATATGGATCCAGTTACGCTATTTGCCATAGTTCTGGTATCTGTGGCCGCTATTCTGGCGGGTGGTATCCGTTTCTCCCACTGGTGGTACGAGCAGGAGAAAAAGCCAAAAAAAAGAGCCGACCCCCCACACGGTCATTGATTACATCTGTCCCACGCATTGCGGGGGCTTTGTTAGTGCGTACTCAGCCGCAGACCGGTATGGTTTTCTCCGGAGAAAACCCCGGCTTGGACATACCCCACCTTCTGGGCGAGGGGAATGTCAAAGCACACTCATCCAACGGGAATGAGGCACGCTTACGCTGATGCGGTTCTTCTTGGGTAGGCTCAATTTTCAGATGCCTGGAGATGACCTAAATTGATTCCGAGGGCAATCATCAATAGCTCGGTAAGTCAGGTAAGCTGATTTATCGATGTTGAGCCTCTGTTCAGTTTAGGTTCACCATTATGGTGATTGATCGCATCGGCCAGATCTGATAGAGTTTGCCGAGTAATGAATGTTGTAACTAGGCATTGTAACTATCCCGGCTAAATGGTTTATCTCAACTCATTGATAGTTCAATAAAAGTATGCACGGAAGGCAGAATCCCACCCTCTCCGCCAATTTCTACTAATATCCTGAATACCAACAGCAGCATGGGGTTCAGGCGGTTGTATGGTACAAAAAGCCGGTACAAAACGGAGCGTGCGGGACGAGGAGAAGGTGATGCCCGCCCTGCCCAGAAACCGCTATAAGTCCACCCCCCACGGATTTCAATTCGGCATTGTGGTTTCTAATCTCTGTCCCCGTTGGTGGTCTCCTGACCGGAAAAGTTTGCCATCTGGCGATTACCCTCCAAGAAGAAGCCCGATCGGCCGTGGACGTTCTTGATGACTGATCCTATATACACAATTAGTGGACTTCACGCAGTCGCAGGTCGATGGGCAAAGGAACTACCCGGCAAAAGTAGACCACTCGATTCCGTGTATGATACGCTGCTTTGAAAGTTAATTAATAAAGAGTTTTTTATTATAAATGTGCGGGGCTATATGGTAAATAAACATGGGTTGCTGGTTCTGGATCTGCAAACCGGATTTTCCCATCATCCGGATTGTATTGAATCTATCAGAGATTTGGCACAAGAATACGAAGTTGTTGTGGCTACTCGTTTTTCCCCTCCTGCGGATAGTAAACATCGGCAGGCGAATAACTATGCCGCTGTGGATGGTGGTTCCGTTATTGATGTCGGGCATGACATTGTCATAGAAAAGACCGGTTACGGCCTGTCACCCTCGGATCTTTCTGTTTTGCGAGGATTTTCTGAAGTTACAGAATGGGGTCTCGCCGGAAGCCGAAGTGGGGCTTGCATATTGGCTTGCGCCTTTTCGTTGTGGGATGCGGGAATTCCATTCCATGTCGTGAGATCTCTATGCAACACGCAAAATAGCCATATGCGAGAAGCTATGAGCATCATACTACAGCAACAATTTGGTGTCTGATAACCTACCCCGTTTTGTGTCTGCAAGCTAGGCTTCGTACAATGCAGGGCATTCGGCAAATGACGCCGGCAAACGATCAGGACGCAACCGATGAGTACCCCTTTCCCTTTTGGCCATGCCGCAGCGGACCACTGGCGAGATGCACTGGAGCAAGCCCTGGCTGCTTGTGCCTGGGAGGGTTTCCCTAGCACTCTTGGCTTCCTCTATCTGAACGAAGCTTATGAGCCTGCGCTTGCGGAGATGATGGCGGCGCTGCAGGAGGCCACGGGGGTGCAGGATTGGGTGGGGTCGGTGGGTATTGGCGTTGCGGCTACCAATCACGAATATCTCGATACGCCCGCCCTGGCACTGCTGTTTACCGATCTACCAAAGAGCGAATATCGTCTTTTTGCCGGCATGGATGCCTACGAAAGTGAAGAGTTGCGTTTGGATGATGGACGTCAGGCGGCCTTGGCCATTGTCCACGCGGACGCCCACAGTCAGGATCTACCCGAGCAGGTGCGGCATTTGGCGGCGCGTTGTAGCAGCGGTTTTCTTATGGGGGGTGTGACCAGTAGCCGGGGGCAGGGAGCCCAGCTTGCCGGGCGTGTGTTACATGGTGGATTAAGCGGCGTGGCGTTTTCCGATCAAGTCATGATCCGCACGCGCCTGAGTCAGGGCTGCACGCCCATTGGGCCGGTGCACCGAATTCAGGAGGCGGAACGCAACATCGTCGCCACCCTGGATCGTCGTTCCGCCTTGGAAGTCCTCTATGATGAGGTGGGAGAGGTACTGGCACGGGATATCCGTCGTGCTGCAGGCTTCATCTTCGCCGCACTCCCGTTGGCCGGTTCGGATCAGGGGGATTACTTGGTGCGTAATCTCGTGGGGGTAGATGAGCAAAATGGTCTGGTAGCTATTGGCGATTATGTCGAGTCGGGCGCCGAACTGATGTTCTGCAAACGAGATGGGGACAGTGCGCACGCGGATCTGCAGCGGATGCTTGCCGATCTACAAAAATTAGCGGCTGGTCGCGCCATACGCGGTGCGATTTATGTCTCCTGCCTTGGACGGGGCGAGAGCCTCTTCGGTGCCAACTCCATAGAGCTGCGGCTGATCAGCAAGATCCTGGGCGACGTACCATTAGTGGGTTTCTTTGCCAATGGCGAGATCTATCATGATCGCATCTACGGCTATACCGGTGTCCTGACCCTGTTTTTGGAATAGTCCATCAGAAAATCCTCACACATGCTATACTGTGGGCCTTACGAACAAAGGCGGAGACCGTGGCAAAAGCGGAGCGCATTGATCAACGACTGATGAAGACTGGCAAGGGCGCGCGTGGTGCGCTCTATTTTGCCATTGGCTTGGGGTTACTGGCGGGTCTTTTAATTATCCTCCAGGCCTGGATATTGGCGCACATCGTCAACGACGTCTCTTTTCATGGCCTGGGTCTGGCGGCAGTTTCCGGGTTCCTGGGAGCATTGTTGGGGCTTTTCGTACTGCGCGCGGCCCTTTCCTGGGCGGCGGAGATTGTTGCCTTTCGCGCTAGCGCCAGTATCAAGACGCAACTGCGGCAAGAGTTGTTACAGCACCTGTTCCGCCGTGGCCCGGTGGCGCTAGCGGGTGAGCGGGCGGGGGACATCGCCAGCACCCTGATTGAAGGTATCGAGGCGCTTGAACCCTATTTCTCGCGCTACCTGCCGCAGATGGCCTTGGTGAGTTTAGTGCCCTTTGCCATCCTGGTTTTCGTCTTCCCCGTAGACTGGATTAGCGGCTTGATTCTGCTGATCAGTGGTCCCCTGATTCCTTTCTTTATGGTTTTGGTTGGCTATGCCGCAGAGGCCATAAACCAACGCCAGTGGCGCCAGATGCTACTGATGAGCGCCCATTTTCTGGATACCTTGCAGGGGCTTACCACCCTCAAAATCTTTGGGCGCGCCAAGGATGAGATCGAGATTGTCGCCCACATTTCCGAAAACTATCGCCGCAGCACCATGGCTGGTTTACGCGTGGCATTTTTGACTTCTGCGGTACTGGAATTTTTCGCAAGCCTCTCCATCGCGCTGGTCGCCGTCTCTCTAGGCGCGCGACTGTTACAGGTGCATGCCTCGGTAGATTTTTACGCGGCTTTCTTCGTATTGCTCCTGGCACCGGAGTTCTTCGCGCCGCTGCGTGGTCTTTCTACCCATTATCATGCGCGCATGAGTGCCATTGCCGCAGCCAAGCGCATTTTTGAAATTCTGGATGCCCCCATAGCGGCGCAGGCAGAGGGCGGACAAGCGCTGCCGGCGTCCTCTAGTGCGCTTGCTATCGAGATGAAAGAGCTGCATTTTCGCTATGGTCCGGAGGACGCGGAAGCCCTGGCGGGGTTCAACGCCAGCTTTCCTGCCGGTAGCTACACCGCCATTGTCGGCGCGAGTGGGGCCGGGAAGAGCACGGTGGCGAACGCCATTCTGGGCTTCATCCAGGCGGATAGCGGCGCGATACTGGTGGATGGACAGGATCTGCAAGGCATTAGTCGTAACGCCTGGCATGCCCAATTGGCATGGATTCCACAAAGCCCGCGCCTCTTTTACGGCAGCATTGCCGACAATCTACGCTTGGTGAAACCAGATGCGAGCGATCCCGAGCTACAGCAGGCCGCGCAAGACGCCCATGCCCTGGAGTTTATTGAGCGCCTGCCGCAATCCTGGGATACCCGTATTGGTGATCTGGGGCAAGGACTATCAGGAGGGCAAATCCAGCGCATTGCTCTGGCCCGCGCCTTTCTCAAGAATCCCCGCTTGTTGTTGATGGATGAGGCGACCGCCAACCTCGATATGGAGAGCGAGTCGCTCTTTCTCGATTCGTTAGAGAAACTTCGGCAAGGGCGGACGGTGATTGTCATTGCCCACCGCCTGGCCACGGCGCAGCGCGCCGAGCGCATCCTCGTCATTGATGCTGGACGGGTAGTGGAAACCGGCAATCATCAAGAACTGCTGGCATTGAATGGGGCCTATGCGCGTCTGGTGCAGGCCTATCGGGGGCAGCATGGCAAATAATCGCGATCTTTGGCGCCTGCTGCGTCTTTTTCTGCCCTACCGCTGGTGGATGCTGGGTGGTGCCCTGCTGAGTCTGCTGACCATCCTCGCCAACTTTGGTTTGATGACTCTTTCCGGCTGGTTTCTTGCCAGTGCTGCCTTGGCCGGTTTGGGTGGCTGGGCCACCCTCAACCAGTACAATTTCTTTCTGCCCGCAGCGGGGGTGCGCGCCTTTGCTACCACCCGGGTCATTTCGCGTTGGCTAGAACGCATCGTTACCCATGAGGCCACCTTTCGCCTTCTGTCCAAGCTGCGAGTCTGGTTCTACACCCGTATCGAGCCCCTGGCCCCGGCCGGGCTGCAGGGTTACCGGTCTGGCGATATCCTCTCGCGCCTTGTCGCCGACATCGACACCCTCAACAACTTCTATTTGCGGGTTTTTACGCCTTTTTTGGTGGCGGGGCTGGCGACCCTGCTCATGGCCGGATTTTTTGCCCTTTACACTTGGTCGGTTGGTCTAGCCCTATTGATTTTGCTGGCACTCACCGGCTTGTTATTGCCCCTCCTGAGTGAGCGCCTCGGTGCGCGAAGTAGCCAAGAGGTGACGCAGATTCAGGCGGAGATGCGCACCCAGGTAGTGGATGCCCTGCAGGGTATGGGCGAGATTCTTGCGGGTAACGCGGCGGAACGCGTGCAACAACGCTTCCTGCAGGAAAACGCCGCGCTCCTCGAGCGTCAGCGGCGGCTGGCTGGGGTAGCTGGTATTGGCACGGCCGGGATGAGCTTTATGGCCAACCTGACCCTCTGGATCATTTTGCTGCTGGCCATTCCCCTGGTAGCCGGGCACTCTCTGCCGCCCGCCGAATTGCCCATGTTTGCGCTGGGTACGCTTGCGGCCTTTGAGGCGGTATTAGCCTTGCCTCTCGCCTTTCAGGTATTGGGGCAGACCCGTGAGGCGGCGCGGCGCATCTTTGAAATTGCCGATCAGCAGCCGCTATTCGCGGATGCCCCAAACCCGCTGCCTGAACCAAGCAACTTCGATATGGAAATCAGTGGCCTGCATTTGCGCTATCCAGCGGCGCGGGACGAGGCGCTACGTGGCCTAGATTTGCAGGTACGCCAGGGTGAGCGCATCGCGATTCTCGGTTCTACGGGCGCGGGCAAAAGCAGTATCGCCAATCTGCTTTTGCGTTTTTATGATTACCAGGGCGGTTCGGCGCGCCTGGGAGGCAGAGAACTACGGGACTACCCCGGCGATCAATTGCGCCAATACTTTGCCTTGCTCTCGCAACGTAGCCATCTCTTTCACAGCACCATTCGCGATAACCTCCTCTTAGCCAAAGGCGACGCGGAGGAAGAGGAGCTCTGGGCGGCGTTGCGTCAGGCCCAGCTTGCGGACTTTGTCGAAGCGTTACCGCAGGGCCTGGACAATATTGTGGGCGAGGGTGGGGTTAATCTTTCCGGTGGGCAGGCGCGGCGCATTGCCATTGCCCGTACTGTGCTCAAGGATAGTCCGATCCTGATCCTGGATGAACCCAGCGAGGGTCTCGACGCGCTTACGGAAGCGAAATTTTTGCAGGATCTACGCAGTCTGATGAGTGGGCGCACGGTGATTTATATCACGCATCGCCTGCTCGGTTTGGAAGATATGGACTGCATCTACGTCATGGCCGACGGCCTGGTACAAGAGAGCGGTACCTATGCGGAGTTGGTCGCTAAGCCGCAGAGCCTCTTGCACCGTTTCGCGCAGTTTGGCGGTACGCTATTCGACTCGTAAACTAACCCCGCTGTCCGCCCAGTTCCGTACCCAGCATCTGGTGCAGAAGCTGATGCGCCGCCGCGGCATTCTGCTGACATTTGGGATTGCTCGGGTCGTTCACACAATGCAGGGTACTGCCAAGTAGTTGCATCGTTTTCTTCTGCATCTGCGTTTGTGCCTGCAGGTGTTGGGGGCTACTGGTCAGGCGCGACACGCCGTAGCCCAGGCCGGATGAGAGCACGCTGGCAACGATAAAGACCAGCAGCTTACGACTAAAGCCCGGTGGCATGCCATGATCATCGAGATAACGATGGCTATACCAGGCGAAGGGAAAGTAGCTGACAATGCCGGTAACGAGTCCCCACATCTCGAATTATTTCTCCTCTCGGGAGAGAGGAAGTGGATAGGGCAGGGTGCCAATTTGCAGCACTGGCCCCTCCTGCGCACCCAAATGCAGAGGCTCATGGTCATTGGCGGCGCGCAAAACCACCAAAGCGCTTGCCGTATTTCCTTCGCTTGCCGCATTGATGACCAAACCTACAGCTTGCTCACCCATGCTCGGCGCGAAGATTCCCAGTCCCGCCGCGAGCTCCTGGGCGCCCTGTAGTAAATAGCATTGGCGTTTTAGGACGCCGAGATAGTGGGAGCGAGCGACAATTTCCTGTCCGGGATAACAACCTTTCTTGAAATTGATGCCGCCGAGCACCTCCTGGTTCAATTCCTGGGGGATGATCTGCTCGCTTGTCGCGCGGGTGATGAAAGCCGTTCCGGCACGGATGGCCGCTGCCCACCAGTCATTGGCAGCACCTTTGCTGGCGCCTATCTGTGAAGCAACACGCGCCAAAGTGTCATTGTCTCGTACTAGGAGCAAAGCCGCTGGCTGCGGCCACGGGAGGCGCGCAACAATACCAGTGCTGGCGCTTTCTGCTCCTATGCGTGTCTGTAGTCCGTCAACATCCAGGTCCGTGCCCCAAATGCCCCAGAGTTGCTGCGTGCTGATCGCAATTTCCGCCTTCGCCATCAAACGAAATTTGCGTAGCCGTTGGCTGACCTCTTCCGCGAGATCGGCAGCCAAAAACAGGAAAAAGCCCGATTCTTCACGCTGCAAAAAGAAATTCGCAATCATTCGGCCCTTGGCGGTACTGTAGCTACTCCATTGCCCCTCACCCCTTGGCAATCGCACGACGTCGTTGGAGAATTGTCCCTGCAAAAATTTTTCCGCGTCGGGGCCATGGATGTGAATGGTCCCCATATTGTCGGTTAAGGGAGCGTAGTGGATGTCGGCCATGGGTATGGTCTCCAGAAAAAAGCTAGTGAAGGGCTGTCATGATAGCGCGGCTATGGCATTGGACCAATCTTTACCGGCTTTACGCCTTGGCTCGCGAAACTGGCAATGGTTGCTATACCTCATCCCCTGCCTGTTCGTGCTTCTTTGTAGCTTTCTGACCCTGTTGGTGGATTGGCGAGCCGCACTCCTGCTCTTTGCCGTTGCTGCTGCATGGGGATTGTGGCGTTGCCCCTGGTCGCGCAAGCGGCGAGCTTTCTTGCCACGTCTGCTATTGCATCATGGTGACGACCAGGTAGCCGTACGACTGCAAAACGGTGAACGCCGGGAAGGTATCGTCCTCGCCGGCGGGGTTTATGCGTACCGTCTTTTGCTGTTACGTCTAGCTCTGGGTACTGGCCAGGAAATGACGATCATGGCCGTTTTTCGCCCTGGGGAGCCGAATTGGCGGCACTGGCGTCTAACTGCCCGACGGCACTGGCTTGCGGCTGCGACCAGTCGCGCCTCTGCCGGAGATGCTGGGCTGGCTCCAGAAGATCGGGGAAGTCACGGTCATCATGGCAACCGCGCGACTCGTGACGCAGCAGAGCCCCTCGGGTAATGAGCAGCGCGCTGCGTAGCAGGCTTTGCCATTCCAGCTCCTGTCTGCTGCTAGGTAGATGTCCCACGGGCCGGGATGTTTCTTTTTCCCATGCCTGCAATTGTGCCAGCGCATCCGCCATGCCACCCTGATTGCGCAGGATGCCAACTTTTTCCCACATAAGACCTTGCAAGGCAGTGCGCCGTGCCGCGATCGTTTCGGCGGGAAAATTCAGTGTTGAACCCGGAACATCTGTCTCCGTCTGCGTGATCGGTGGCAGATTGACGCCGGCAAGATCTTGATAAACGGCATGGGCACTGACAATACACTCCAGCAGGGAATTGCTGGCCAAGCGATTGGCGCCGTGCAACCCGGTGCTAGCGACTTCGCCAATGGCATACAGTCCAGGCAGGCCAGTTTTCCCGGTCGCATCGACGGTAACTCCGCCACAACTGTAGTGCGCCGCTGGCACCACGGGTAAGGCTACTTTGCCTGGGTCGTAGCCGCGTGCGCGACAGTGCTGGGCGATGGTAGGAAAGTGCGCTTCGATAAGTTGCGCAGGCGCGTGACTGATATCCAGTTCTACGAAATCCAGATGATGTTCTTGCATTTCGTGAATAATGGCGCGGCTGACCACATCGCGTGGTGCCAGTTCGCCGCGCGTATCGTGCCGGCTCATAAACCGTTCCCCGTTGGGAAGGCGAAGTATGGCACCCTCGCCACGCAGGGCTTCAGTCAGCAAAAAGGCCGACTCGCCGGGGCTATACAGTGTCGTGGGATGGAACTGTACGAACTCGAGGTCGCAGATTGCGACGCCGGCTCGCCAGGCCAGGTCGATGCCGTCGCCGCTGGCGACATCCGGGTTGCTGGTATGGCGATAGACCTGTCCTAAGCCCCCAGTCGCCAGAATGACCGCGCGTGCCCGCAGGCTTTGCCATTGTCCGTCGGCGTGACGCAGCCAAGCGCCAGTCACCCGTGTATCGTCCTGCTGCAGGGCGCCGACCAGGGTGTTTGGCTGGAGTTGAATTCTGGCATCCGCCGCGGCGCGACGGAGCAAGGCGCGGGTGATGCTGCGTCCGGTGTGATCGGCGCGATGGAGGACGCGCCGCGCCTGGTGTCCGCCCTCGCGGGTGAGCTGCCAACGATCTCCTTGGCGATCGAAAATTACCCCCCAGTCCAGCAAGCGTTGGATAGCCCGAGGGGCTGCGCCAAGAATTTCCGTTACCTGATTCGGTTCGCAGAGGCCGGCCCCAGCACGCACGGTGTCGGCAACGTGCTGTGCCACGCTGTCATCGCTATCGGGCAGCACCGCAGCAATGCCGCCTTGCGCCCAATCACTTGCAGACAGTTCCAAGGAGCCCTTGCTGAGAACGGTAACCCGGCCAAGCTCGGCGAGTTCCAGGGCACAGGCAAGGCCTGCGCTACCTGCGCCGATAATGAGAAAATCTGTACTGAGCATGCTCGCGGGATGATAGTCTTCTTGCGCAAAGATTGGCCGCTCATGATACGATGACGGCTGCGCTGGTGAAAGGTGGCCTGCCTTTTACCGTGGCAAAGGCCAGCAGAATCATGAAAAAAGGAAACGCTGAATGAGCAAAACGTCAGGGCAGGCCGCCGATGCCAGTAAGGATGGTGGGGCCCAGGCAGATCTCCTCCTTGTACAACGCGTTCAAAAGGGTGAACGGCAAGCATTCGATTTGCTGGTGCGTAAATACCAACACAAAGTGGTGGCCCTGATTGGACGTTTTGTGCGCCAGCCCGAGGAGGCCGAAGACGTGGCGCAAGAGGCTTTTGTAAAGGCCTATCGCGCCCTGCACAATTTTCGTGGCGACAGTGCCTTTTACACGTGGCTCTATCGAATTGCCGTCAACACGGCGAAAAATCATCTGGTCGCCCAAGGGCGCAAAGTCAGTATTGCCGATGTGGATACCGAGGAAGCGGAACAATTTGATAGTGCCGACGGACTAAGAGAATACGATACCCCTGAAGGGTTGCTGCTGAGCAAGGAAATTGCGCAACACATCGATGCGGCGTTGAAGGCATTGCCGGCAGATTTGCGTGAGGCAGTGACCCTGCGGGAGTTGGAAGGTCTGAGCTACGATGAGATCGCTCAGGTGATGGATTGCCCGGTAGGAACGGTGCGTTCCCGAATTTTTCGGGCGCGTGAGGCGATTGCCAAAGTATTGGCGCCTTTGTTGGAGCAGAGTAGTCATGAACGATGAAACGAAATCGGCCTTGATGGCGTTCATGGATGGTGAACTGAGCACCTTTTCAGCACGGCGCATGGCAACTCGTCTGGAGCAGGAACCTGCCTTGCGCGATGCCTGGGAAACACAGTACCGCGTGTCTTTTCTGTTGCAGCAAGGGCGGATGGGCGCGGCATTGGCCAGTCCCGACTTTGCCGCACGCGTACAACAGGCCATTGCTGCCGAAACCCCCCAAGCCCCGCGCGTACGACGCAATGCAGCGCATAGGTGGGGTTGGTCCTCGGTGGCCGCAGTCAGTCTACTTACGGCTTCGCTCTTCGTCTTAACCCCCCCCTGGCAAGAGGATAGTCA
Source organism: Acidithiobacillus sp. IBUN Pt1247-S3 (assembly GCF_041146875.1). Lineage (NCBI taxonomy): Bacteria > Pseudomonadati > Pseudomonadota > Acidithiobacillia > Acidithiobacillales > Acidithiobacillaceae > Acidithiobacillus > Acidithiobacillus sp. IBUN Pt1247-S3. The sequence goes on from NZ_JBFRXP010000009.1 coordinate 27,808, forward strand.
GTCAAGTTCCGCGCCAACGGCTGCTGCGCCCGCAGCGGTAGCTAGCATCGCGGGCGAGCACTTCACCTTGCGCCCGGTGCGCTTTGCGGTACCCACAGGTCCGCTGGTGCGCGCCGACGTTACCATTCAGCGCGATATTCAGCGGATCTGGCGTCCTACGCCGGAGCGTTACCTCGGCTGGAGCCAAGAAGGAAATGTCAGTTTTTCACAATATCCGGCAACGGGCTTGCTTCCCGTAGCGTTTCGCTCCCAGGAAGGGATCTATCCTGGCGACGCTTATCAACGTTGACAAAACACCGGCTAGACAAGCCCTGCGCTCCTCGCTACCCTCTGTAGCACGTTGATCAATGGTGAGAAAATTGCCGTGGATCGCGCGCCAATCAATTTGTGATAAAAATCGGTCTGAGTGCCGAGCTACTGGAGGTTTTGTGCAAGGGAATCATCGGCGTTTACGGCGTTCAGTCAGTGCACTGTGTGTGGCCTTGGCCCTCACTGGGTTGGCGGTGACACCAACAGTGGCCTGGGCGGACTCGGCCAATCTTGTGGCGTTGCCAGATTTTACCCCCATCGTGAAGCACTTTGGCCCCGCCGTGGTGAATATCAGTACCACGGAAACCAAAGAAGCACAGCAGCCACAATCTCCTTTTCCGCCCAATTCTCCGCTCAATCAATTTTTTGCCCCTTTTGCCGGGCCGAGTGGGCCGGCACATAAGTATCAGGTGCAATCTCTGGGCTCTGGCTTTATCGTCAGTTCTGATGGCTACATCGTCACTGCTGCACACGTAGTACGTGGGGCACAGAAAATCATTGTCAGCCTTACTAATCATCAGCAGTACCAAGCGAAGCTGGTCGGTCTCTCCAATCGCATCGACGTAGCCTTGTTGAAAATCGATGCCAAAAACCTACCCACGGTGCAGATTGGTGATTCTGGTCGCCTGCAAGTGGGACAATGGGTACTCGCAGTGGGCGCGCCTTTCGGCTTTGAAAACAGCGTAACGCAGGGAGTGGTAAGCGCCACCTCGCGCCCATTGCCAGACGATCCCTACATTCCTTTCATCCAGACCGACGTACCCATTAACCCCGGCAACTCGGGTGGCCCTTTATTTAACATGAAGGGTCAGGTTGTCGGTATCAACGACCAGATCTATACCAATAGTGGCGGTTACATGGGGCTGTCTTTTTCCATTCCCATTACTGTTGCTATGGATGCCGTAAAGCAGCTCAAGATCCATCAGAAGGTGCATTTTGGCTGGCTGGGCGTAATGGTGCAGGACGTGAGTATGGACCTTGCCAAGTCTTTCCACATGAAAGAGCCCATGGGTGCCTTGGTTTCGCAAGTAGAGCCTGACGGGCCTGCCGCCAAGGCGGGCCTGAAGCCGGGCGATGTCATTGTCTCCTTCGATGGACAGCCGATATACAACTCGGCGCAACTGCCCCCTCTGGTTGGTGGGCTACCAGCAGGCTTCCAGGCCAAGGTCGGTATTATTCGTGATGGCAAGGCGATGACCCTGCCGGTGACGGTGGAAAGTCTGCCCAGCAATATGGAGGAGCAAGCGGGTGAGCCGCATGCTGCCCAAGCACCGGAACAAAAGGGTAGCGTCGCCCGCATGAAGATCCAGGTGGGGCCGCTAAGTGCTGCCGCCCGGCAGCAGCTGGATGTGTCCTCTGGCGTCTTGGTCTTGGGGGTAGCCAACGGGCCGGCGGCGCTGGCTGGGATTCGGCCCGGTGATGTTATCCTGCAAGTGGCGCAACAGCCGGTGAGCAGCGTCGGTCAATTGCAAAAGATGGTGGCGGGTCTGCCTGTCGGACAGCCGATCCCTGTGCTCATCCATCGTCGCGAGGGAAATTTTTACGTCGTCCTGTCCTTGCCCCGCTAAGTTGCGGGGCGTTCCAGGGGGTTGGCGATAAGCCTCCCCCTTTGTCTTTTGAGATATGGACGCATGAGCACAGAGCAAGAAAGAATTCGTAATTTTTCCATCATCGCCCATGTCGATCATGGCAAATCCACTCTGGCAGATCAGTTCATCCGTCTTTGCGGCGCCCTCAGCGAGCGCGAGATGGAGAGCCAAGTGTTGGATACTATGGATATCGAGCGTGAGCGCGGTATTACCATCAAGGCGCAGAGCGTGCGCCTACAGTACCGTGCCGATGACGGGCAGGACTACACCTTCCACCTGATCGACACCCCCGGCCACGTCGATTTTTCCTATGAAGTCAGTCGCTCTCTCGCTGCTTGTGAAGGGGCCTTGTTGGTAGTCGATGCCTCGCAGGGCGTGGAGGCGCAGAGCGTCGCCAATTGTTATACGGCCATGGAACATGATCTCGAGATTGTTCCGGTGCTCAACAAGATTGACCTGCCGGCCGCAGATCCTGACCGGGTACGGCGCGAGATCGAGGAAATTGTTGGTTTGCCTGCTGGCCAAGCGATCCTGGCGAGCGCCAAAGACGGGCGTGGCATTCGCGAAATCCTCGAGCAGGTGGTGCACGACATTCCCGCGCCCCGGGGCGATCCTGCTGCGCCGTTGCAGGCCCTGATCATTGATTCGTGGTTCGATAACTACGTCGGTACTGTGGTCTTGGTGCGGGTCATGAACGGTAGTCTGCGCAGTGGGCAACGGATTCGCACCATGGTGGGCGGCAAGGAATATCTCGTAGAAAAAACGGGAGTGTTTACGCCCAAATCTGTGCATGTGCCCTCCCTGGATACGGGTACCGTCGGTTTTGTCATCGCCGGTATTCGCAGCATCGAGGGCGCGCGGGTTGGCGACACCCTGACCGATGCCGCGCGGCCCGCCGCGGCGCCACTGCCGGGCTTCCGAGAAGTGCAGCCCCAGGTCTTTACCGGTCTGTATCCTATCGACTCGGCAGATTATGAGCGCTTTCGCGAGGCACTACAGAAGCTGCGTCTGAACGATGCTGCCTTGCAGTTTGAGCCGGAAACATCGCAGGCATTGGGCTTTGGCTTTCGCTGTGGCTTCCTGGGCCTGCTGCACATGGAGATCATTCAGGAGCGTCTGGAGCGGGAATACCAGCTCGATCTTTTGAGTACTGCCCCCACCGTTGTCTACGAAATCGAGACCACCGACGGCGAAGTAGTGCACCTGTCCAATCCTGCCGAATTGCCAGCGGTAAATCGCATTCGCGAGATTCGCGAGCCAATGATCCGTGCGAATATTTTGGTGCCGGAAACATACCTCGGCCAGGTCATTACCCTCTGTGAGGAACGGCGCGGCCGCCAAGCGAACCTGCAGTTTACCGGTGGGCAGGTGATGGTGACCTATGAGCTGCCCTTGAATGAGGTGGTGCTGGACTTTTTTGATCGACTGAAATCCGTTAGTCGCGGCTATGCCTCCATGGACTATGAATTTTCGCGTTTTCAGGTGGGTCCCTTGGTAAAGATGGATATTCTCATCAACGGGGAAAAGCTCGATGCCCTTTCTTGGATTGTGCATCGCGATTTTGCCGAGCGCCGCGGGCGGGAACTGGCAGGGCGTTTGAAGGATCTCATTCCCCGACAGATGTTTGAAGTGGCAATACAGGCGGCGATTGGTGCCAAGATCATTGCGCGCGAGACGGTCAAAGCCATGCGCAAGGATGTTTTGGCCAAATGCTATGGCGGTGATATCTCCCGTAAGCGCAAACTCCTCGAGAAACAAAAAGAGGGGAAAAAGCGTATGAAGCAAGTGGGACGGGTGGAAATCCCGCAAGAGGCCTTTTTGGCCATTTTACAGAGCGACAAGAGAAACTGAGCGCGTAACGACGGAACGAGGACAGCGGCATGGATTTTACTCTCGGATTATTTTTGGCGGTGCTGGCAACAGGCCTGATCTGGTTTATCGATCGCCTCCTACTGCGCCGTCGTCGTGCTGCTGACGAACGGGTGCCGGTGCTGGTGGATTATGCCCGCAGCTTTTTCCCGGTCTTATTGGTAGTGTTCCTGGTGCGCGCGTTTTTGGTCGAGCCTTTTCAGGTACCTTCTGGTTCCATGCTCCCAACCATTCGGGTGGGTGATTTTCTTTTGGTCAACAAATTTACCTGGGGTTTGCGCTTACCGCTGATTCACTCGGATTTGACGCAAGGAAATCCGGTGCAGGCGGGTGATATCATGGTCTTTCGTTACCCCAAAAACCCCCGTATCGATTACATCAAACGCGTGATCGGTTTGCCAGGTGACACGATCGAAGTCAAGGGGAACGACCTCTACATCAACGGTAAGCTGATTCCGCAAAAGTACATTGGTACCTTCAATTATCGCCCGGAAGGACAGGGCGAGAATGGCATGGTTATCCCCACCAAGGAATATGCACAGACCATTGGTGGCCACACCTTCCACATCATCGAGTTTGATACGCCAGAAGCACATATGGATTTCGGCCCCTACAAGGTGCCGCCGAATTGCTATTTCATGATGGGCGACGATCGCGATAATAGTGACGATAGCCGTTTTTGGGGCTGTGCTCCGCGCCGCAATATCGTTGGTAAGGCGATGTTCATCTGGTTTTCCTGGGACTCCGAAAACTGGTCGATTCGCTGGCACCAGATTGGCCGTGCCCTAGATGGTCCGAGCAATTGAGTCTTTTTCTTCTCGAGCTTGCAAAGTAAGCACTTCCGTCTAAGTATCTGCCGAGATGCACTTGAGAGAGATGGCGATGTCGCGCATACAGAGTCGAGAAGCCGGTTTAGGCTTGGTTGGGGTAATTTTCTGGATTGTGGTGTTGGCTATTGCCGTTGCTTTGGTAGTCAAGATCGGCCCCATTTACTACGATAACCTGTCGTTGCAAAACATTTTGCAGGACCAGGCACGGCATGCCAGTCCTTCGGAATCTGCAGGAGAGATCCTTTACAACCTGCAAGATCGCCTTAATGTCGCAATGATCAAGGTCAATCAGCAGGATATCCAAATTATCAAAAATGGCGATGCCCCGGTGAAGATTGTTGCCAACTACGATCGGGTTGTGCCGCTGGTCGGCAACATCAGCCTATTGATCCATTTCCGTACCCGCAGCTAGGGGTTCTGATCCCCAATCCGGTTGTTGACAGCGACACAAGCGGCAACGTAAGATGCGCCCACGTTGCGGGAATAGCTCAGTGGTAGAGCACAACCTTGCCAAGGTTGGGGTCGCGAGTTCGAGCCTCGTTTCCCGCTCCAAATCACAGGGGAAGGTTCCTTTCCCTTTTTCTTTATGGCTGGGTGGCAGAGTGGTTATGCAGCGGCCTGCAAAGCCGTGTACCTCGGTTCGATTCCGGGCCTAGCCTCCATAATTTCCCTCCTCTTGCGGACAAAAACCCTAGCTACGGGCATAATCGGGAGCTTGGCTGGTGCGGGAGGATATCGGAATGACGCAGAAAATCACGGTTCAGCTCAATGGCTCAGAATACACCCTGAACGCGGGAAGTAGCATCCTCACCGTACTCGAAATACTGGATTTGACCGGGCAGCGTGTAGCGGTGGAGCGCAATGGCAGCGTGGTGCCGCGTAGTCAGCATGGCGATACGCAGTTGGCCACAGGCGACCAACTCGAGGTCATCCGTGCCGTAGGCGGCGGATAGGGGTATAGTAGCTGCTGGTTTTCGTTCTGGGTTGAGATGTCATGGCAGACCTATTGCAAATCGGTAATCGCAGTTTTCACTCGCGCTTGCTGGTGGGTACTGGAAAATACAAGGATTTTCAGGAAACCCGCGCGGCCCTCGATGCTGCTGGCGTCGAGATTGTTACCGTCGCACTGCGGCGCGTGAATCTGGGCCAGCATGCCGGCGAGGAAAACCTGTTAGACCACCTTCCGGCCGATCATTTCACCATCCTGCCCAATACCGCTGGCTGTTATACCGCAGAAGATGCCGTGCGTACCTGCCGTCTGGCACGCGAGCTGGGCGACTGGACCCTGGTGAAGCTGGAGGTGTTGGGTGATCCGCAAACCCTTTTCCCCGACATGCGCCAGACCTTTCAGGCGGCCGAGACCCTGATCGCCGAAGGTTTTGAGGTGATGGTCTACAGCAATGACGACCCCGTCGCCTGCAAGGCCTTTGCCGAGATGGGTTGCGTTGCCGTAATGCCGCTGGCGGCGCCCATTGGCTCCGGCCTCGGCATTCGTAACCCCTACAATCTGCGCATTATTCTCGAACAAGCAACGGTACCAATTTTGGTCGATGCTGGCGTGGGTACCGCCTCGGATGTGGCGGTTGCCATGGAGCTAGGCTGCGATGGCGTGTTGCTCAACACCGCCATCGCCGGCGCCAAGGATCCCATCCTCATGGCCGAGGCCATGCGCCTTGGGGTGGAAGCGGGGCGCAAGGCGTTTCTTGCTGGACGGATGCCCCGCCGCCTCTACGCCAATGCCAGCAGCCCCTTGGAAGGAACCTTCTTTTGAGCCCGGAGGATGGCCTCGATTATGCGCGTCAGGCGCCCTTGGATCGCGAGTTTCTAGAGTCCATCGAGCGTCTGGTGATGGATCAGGTGCCGTTGGGTACGCCGCCGGCCTACGCTGATGACTGGGAAGAAACCGAACGTCTGATTGCGCGCCTGGCTGATCGCGGTGTTGCTACCCGTCTGGAGCATGTCTTCGATGAGCAGGGCATGCGCTGGCGGGTCTATCTGGATTGGCAGGACCCCATCAGCTTCGAATGGCAGATGGTGGAGGTCGACGAGAGCAACGCCGCCAGCGCCGTCACGCGTGCGGCCCTGGTCTGGTACTACCAGCAAGAAGTGAGTGCGGCCACTGCCCAGCCGCCAGACCCTTGGTCCTATTTTGAAGTGGTGGAACGCCTGAGCATGATCCGCGAGCTCTTCAATCGCTCCCTGGAGGAACACCCGGTGCTAGGCGCCGAGGTGGAACTGCAAAAGCGCTTTCGCGAAGCGCAGGAAAAAATCAACGCCCTCTATGAATTGGCTGGGCAGATCTTCGACCAGCGTCTCGACAGCCCCAAACCTGGCATGATGCATTAAGTCTTTCATGCGCATCCATATCCTTGGCATTTGTGGCACCTTCATGGCCAGCTTGGCCTTGCTCGCCCGAGCCGCTGGGCATGAGGTCTCGGGTGTCGACGCGCAGGCCTATCCACCCATGTCGGATCTGCTGGCGCGCGAAGGCATCGCGGTAGAGGAGGGCTATGATCGCGGTCTGCCCGATCCGCTGCCCGACTTGGTGGTCATCGGCAATGCCCTGTCGCGCGGAAATCCTCAAGTAGAATTGGTGCTACGTTTGGGGCTGCCGTATCACTCCGGCGCCGAGTGGCTGGCGCAGGAGATTCTGAGCGGGCGCTGGGTCTTGGCCGTGGCGGGTACCCATGGCAAAAGCAGCACCAGTGCCATGCTTACCTGGATTTTGGAGTATGCCGGACTAGAACCGGGCTTTCTCGTGGGTGCAGAGCTCAACAACTTCGCCAATTCGGCGCGCCTTACCGATAGCCCCTTTTTTGTCATCGAAGCGGATGAGTACGATACGGCCTTCTTTGATAAGCGTGCCAAGTTTGTCCACTACCATCCACGCACGCTCATTCTCAACAACCTCGAATACGATCATGCCGATATTTACCCTGATTTGGCGGCCATCGAAACCCAGTTTCATTATCTCATTCGTACTGTCCCCGATAACGGGCTGATATTGCGCCCGGCTTCGGACGCAGCTCTGGAACGCGTCTGGCAACGGGGGCACTGGACGCCGGAACTTCTTTTCGGCGATGAGGCCGGCTGGCATGTCCGCTTGGAGTCTGCAGATGCCAGTCAATTTAGCATCTGGAATGGGCAAGAACGCCAAGGCGAAGTCCAATGGCAGGCGATGGGCGAATTCAACGCACAAAATGCCCTCGCCGCCATTCTGGCTGCGCGTCATGCCGGCGTGCCGATGGCTAGCAGTTGTGCCGCACTCGCCGAATACCGTGGATTGCGGCGCCGACTGGAGCTGCGCGGAACCGTCCGTGATATCGCCGTCTATGATGATTTTGCCCACCATCCCACTGCCATTGCGAAAACGATTGCGGCCCTGCACAGCCGGGTTGGAGCGCAGACCCGCATCCTCGCGGTATTGGAACCGCGCTCCAACACCATGAAACTGGGTATCCACGAAAAAACCCTAGGGCCGAGCTTGGCCGAAGCGGACACGGCTTTTCTCTATGTGCCAGCGGACTTGGGCTGGAACCCGGAAAATGCCCTACCTGATGCGCAGGTATATCGGGATTTCGACGCGCTGATTGCCGCCGTGGTAGCGGAGGCGCGCCCCGGCGACCAAATTCTGGTGATGAGTAATGGCGGCTTTGGCGGTATTCATGGTCGCTTGCTGCAAGCCTTGGAGAAACGTGCATGAGTAATCGACGTCGTCTGGGCCTGGCCATTACTGGCGCTTCGGGAGCCGTATACGGCCTGCGCCTGCTACGCCACCTGCTGGCCAACGATGCAGAAATTCATTTGGTAGTTTCGGCGGCAGCACGGGTGGTATTTCGGGAAGAATTGGGTCTGCAGTTGCCCGGCCGTCCCGAAGATCTTGCCACTAGCCTGCGCGCGGAGGCTGGCGTGAGTAGTGGCGAGTTACACGTCTACGCGCAAGAAGACTGGTTTTCGCCTTTGGCGTCTGGCTCGCATGCGCCGGAGGCACTGGTAATTTGCCCCTGCTCCGGTGGAAGTCTGGCGGCGATTGCCCAGGGCATCTCCAACAATCTCATCGAGCGCGCCGCTGATGTCATGCTGAAAGAGGGAAAAAAGCTCATCCTCGTGCCGCGCGAGAGCCCGGTCTCTGCCATTCATCTGGAGAACATGCTCAAGCTGGCGCGCCTTGGGGTGTGCATCCTGCCCGCCAGCCCGGGCTTCTACCATCGCCCGCAAAGCATCGATGATTTGGTAGATTTTGTGGTTGCGCGCATTCTCGATCAACTCGCCATCGAGCGCAGTATTGGGCCGCGTTGGGGCAGTCCTGCGCCGGGTTCTTAGCGCGACGACAATTGAGCGTTTGGTAAATTCTGCAATAAACGCTCGCCGCGACTGCCGTGGAAGAAGTTGCGCACGTAAGGATCATCCACTTGCGCCACTTCCTGCAGGGGACCAATACTCAGTACCTTGCCACCAGACAGAACGCCGACGCGGTCGGCGGTAGCAGCAATGCTCTCCAGGTCGTGGCTGATCATGACCACGGTTAGGCCGATATCTGCCTGAATCTGTCGCAACAAGCGGTCAAAATCGGCAGCGGCGATGGGGTCGAGTCCGGAAGTGGGCTCATCCAGGAACAAAATCTCGGCGTCCAGGGCGAGGGCGCGGGCCAGGGCCACCCGTTTCACCATGCCGCCGGAGAGTTCGGCAGGTAACTTGTCTGCATCTTCCGGCTGCAAACCCACCATTTGCAACTTGAGTGCCACTAAGGCGCAAATATCTTCCTTGCGAAAACCGCCCCATTCGCGCAAGGGGAAGGCGATGTTTTCAAATACGGTCAGGGCACTGAACAACGCGCCTAGCTGAAACAATACCCCCCAGCGCTGCCGCAAAATACGCCCAGCCTTGCTATCTAGCCGGGCAAGAGACTGCCCAAAAATCTCAATTGTCCCCTCGGCTATAGGGTTGAGGCCAATGATGCTGCGCAAGAGAGTGGTCTTGCCGCTACCACTGCCGCCGACGATGGCGAGGATCTCCCCAGTATTCACTTCGAGATCTAAGTGGCGATGTATCCAGCGGCTGCCAAAGCGGGTACCGAGGTCCTGACAGCGGATGATCACTTCTCCGCTCATGATGGCGTTAATCCCACATTGGCGAAGATGACGGCGAGGATGGCGTCAATGACGATGACCAGAGTGATGGACAGAACCACGGAATTGGTAGTCTCGCGACTAAGGCTATTGGTGTCGGCCTTGACCCGCAGGCCGTGATAGCCGCTCACCCAAGCAATCAGGATGCCATAGAGTACACCTTTGATAATGCCTAGCCAGAAATTGAAGGGGGGCACCATGACGGGGAGCTCGCGCAGAAAAAAATCTGGGCCGATGTTGAGACTAAAATCAGAGATCAGCAACGCGCCAAAAAGTCCCATCAAGTCGGTCCAGATGACCAACAGCGGCATGACGATGGCCAGCGCAATGACCTTGGGCAGTACCAGCCGCTGCACTGGCGATACGCCAAAGGTTTGCAAGGCATCCAGCTCTTGGGTCACGCGCATCGCACCAATCTGTGCGGTAAATGCTGAGCCCGAGCGACCGGCAATGATGATGGCGGCAAGCATTGGGCCAAATTCGCGCAGGATGCTGATGCCGGCGATGCTGATGACATAGATATTGGCGCCGTAGCTGGCGAGGGTGGGTGCCGACTGATACGTGATAACGATGCCGATCAGAAAGCCGATCAGGGAGAGGATGGGTAGCGAGTCAGGCCCGGTTTTGACGATGGTTGCGGAAATTTCTTTCCAGGGAAAATGCGCCGGACGACCCAGGGCGTAGAAAAATTCCTGTAACAGATTGCCCCAAAGCAGAAAAAGTCCCCAAAGATCGTTAAGAATAGAAACGATGTACGCCCCGAGCCGATCGAGGAGGGCAAAGATGCCGAGCACGCGATGTTTGGGGTGTAGGGGTTGGGTCTGCGCCAGTCGTTCGAATAATGGGCGGTGCTGCTCGCGAATTTGTAGGTGTTCGGGAAAGCGACGCCCCCAACTGCGCCAAATCAGCAAGGCGCCGAGATTGTCGAGTTTTTCGATCTCGTCCAGATTCCAAGACTTTCCTGCACCCAGCCGGGCCAATTCGTGTTCGATTTTGGCGAGCCGTCGAGACATCTGCGTCAGGGTCCATAACCCCTGCAGATGCAGGGTATCACCCTCAACGCGCCAGCTCGCAGTAGTGGAGTTTTCTAGGCTGGCGCTACTCATGTCCTGGGCTATACTCGCAAATCATTGGGCTTTGGACAGTATGCCTGTTGCACCGCATTTTCCCAAGCATCATCCCGCCACTGCAAGCGCGCCATGAGGGGAAGGTGGTCGGAGCGTTGCTCGGCACAAGTCCAGACTTCGGCAAAGCGGAGTTCGTCACTGATCAGGATATGATCAAACCGCCACTGTGGTGACCAACTCGGGAAGGTGGCGGGTTGCGCGCTGGGGGACTGCAATCCGCCCGTATCACGTAAGCAGCGCAGCTCGTTGGAGTCCTGCCCGCAGTTCAGATCACCCAGCAGAATCGTCGGCATTTCGCTACGCAAAAAGGGCAGAAGCTGGCGCACTTGTCGCATTCGACCAGGCTTGGCCAGGGCCAGATGGGTGATCAACACCTGCACGGGACGCCCCTGGACTTCGATGGCCGCCCGTAGCAGCCCGCGCCCCTTCAGTGTGCCCTGAAAGGCATGGCGCTCCACCTCGATAATCGGCCAGCGCGAGAGCAGACTGTTGCTGTGTTGCGCGATGTCGCCCCAATCGCGCGTGCGTTGCTGGGTCCAGTAGGGCGTACCGATATGTTCGGCCAAAAATGCCGCCTGATTAAGATACTGACTACGAAAGGAGCCAGCATCAACCTCATTTAGGCCAACGATATCCATGCCACGCAGGCGCGCAGCAATCTCTTCCAAGTTACGCAGACTTTGTTGATGCGGCAAAAGATATCGCCAGCTATGGGAGAGAACATGATGTTGACGATGGGAACCGATACCCACTTGGGCGTTCTGTGTGGCAACGAGAAAACTGGATGCCTCAGTCGCCATCAATAGCCAACTCGCGCGGGGCACCATCCTGATCCTCTACAGCCAGGGTCAGCACCCCTTTTTCCGCCTCTGCCATACGAAAATACCAAAGCGCTATCTCTTTCGGTTCTGTTACGCCACCGAAACGCGCAAAGGGGGTTTCCTGCTGCTTTTGCATGGTCTGCACCAGCGCTGACCAGTCGCGATCGGTACCCAGATAGAGAAAGTATTCATCCAGGTTCTTGCTTACCCAGCCATTCCCGGCACCAGTTTGCAGCGCCGAGAGTAAATTCTGGGCCAAGGTGCGAGGGATTTTCAGGCTTTGGCGCAGCTCCGGCATTGCGGGTCCTTTTGTAGCGAAATGGTGCGAAAGCTGAGGTCGCCAGCATCCAGCAAGAGTAGCTTGCCAGCAATGGGCGAGGGCTGGCCAAGCAACAAGCGCATGGCCTCCAGCGCCTGTAGCGTGCCCAAGGTGCCAGTCAGGGCGCCAATTACCCCCAGGGTGGCGCAGCGATCCTCGTCGTCTTCCGCACCCTCGGGGTAGAGGCAGGCGTAACAGGGTGCCCCAGCCGAGCGAAAATCGAAGACCGCCAGTTGCCCACTCCAACGAATGGCAGCGGCACTGACCAGGGGCTTCCCTGCCTGATAGCAGGCGCGATTCACCGCGTGGCGGGTGGCGAAATTATCGCTGCAATCCAGCACCAGATCGTAGCTTGGCAGTACGCTGGCGAGGAACTCCAGCGTCGCAGCTTGGTGGTACCTAAGAAACTCGACACCCGAGTTGCGCGCGCGCAGGTGCTGCGCTGCCGCTTCTACCTTGGGCCGATCTATGTCGGCTTCGGTATACAGAACCTGGCGCGGTAGATTGCTGAGCGAGACGATATCGGGGTCGCAGAGCCCGAGCGTCCCAATTCCGGCACCCGCCAGATACAAGCCAGCCGGGCAGCCCAGGCCACCCATGCCAATCAGCAGAACGCGCGCTTGTGCAAGGCGTTGTTGGCCGGTGAGGTCGATCTCGGAAAGGAGTATCTGCCGGGCATAGCGCAGCAGGCCCGCATCGTCGAGTTCAGGATTCATTGTAGAAATCGTAGTCGATGCGATTGTCACTCGTATCCATGCCGCGCTCCACCAGCAGAGAAGCACCGGAACGCAGCAAACGGGCATGATAGCGCTCGCGAATGGCATCCATCATCCACAGGATCTCGCTCGGGTGCCCGGTGCTTTTCCCCTGCACCAGATGGCGAATGTACAGGCAATCCTCATCCACCTGAATCAGCAAGGGAACGGGCAGCTCCAAAGGCAGGACTTGTTTGTGCACAACCCAGTCCATGGGGGAGGGGGGGGTGCTGGCAGCAATACGCAGATCTACGCGAAAGTGACCACCACCCCCCGGCTGCTCTAGCAGCTCGCCGAAGTAGCCCTCGGCGAATCCCGCATGAACGATGATGCTGCGCCGAGCAAAGCGTGTAAAGAAACGATCGAGCAAGGAATCAGAACTTTCTAGCATAGCGAAATAGTAGTCTAGCCCAGCCAAAAGTGCATCCTTGCACCTGCCTACGATATGCTGCCGATGGGCTTTGCTCCGCAGAGCGGTGGACACTTGCCCTGCGCCCTGCCTGAACCATTCATTAGTTCTTCCGTGGATAACCTGACATGATCAAGGGCTTTGCCGGCAGCGAAGGACTATCTGCATAGACTGCAAGCAAACGAGGATTTCAGTAATGGCTTTGATGCTTGTCTGTCCGCTCTGGAACGGCACGTCGATATGGCGGCAGATAGGATTGCGCGGCTAGGCTGACGATGGTGATCGCTTTCATCTCGAACATCGACGGCAAATTTTGCAATTTTTGCAGCTTGTGCGGAATACCGCGGCAGACTCCTCAAAATCGCAAATTGCCGCCGTAGCCGGTCAGCTCCAGGTAGCCGCTGCCGATTTTTTCGTGATTCTTCGTCACGGCCTGCACTGCGCCCTCCCAATACACATTGCCGGTACTCTGTGTTGCGACAAACTCCTGGTTGTTCATCAGTGGCTGCAGGGTGAACTGTAGGCCGGGAATCGCCACGCGCCAGGCCACGGGATAGCGATTGCCGGTTTTGGGCGAGTGCCAAAAGCGCAGTGGCTGCAAGTGGATTTGCTGGCGGTGCAGGTATTGGACCTTGCCATCGGCGTGTCGCCAAGTGCCCTCCAACCACAGTGCTTCACCATCCGCCTTGCGCATTTGAAAGAGCATCAGCGCGCCGCCGTGGACCAGATTGATGCCCATCCAATCCCAGCCCACGGCTTGCTTGGGCAGATAAGCCACCGACCATTCATGGTCGAGCCAGGCACTGCCGCGCACGTTTTCGTTCTGGTCACCAAGGCGCAGAGTGCCGCGTACCTGTAACTGCGGGATGCTGTAATAGTAACTGGCATTTTGCGGGTTTGGCCCTTTCTGGCTTACCCCGTGTGGTCCTTCCAGCAGGGGCGGCTGGGTGGCGTGAAAGCGCAGATCGTAGGCAATTTCTTTGCCGTCGACCTTGGCTACATAGTCCGAGCCATTCTGGCGCAACGACCAATGATCGATCCAGACATCGGTAGAATTCTCTTTCGCCCCCGCCAGTCCCATTCCCCCCCTGGCGATGCGTTGCGCGGTCAGCAGATGACCGATCTTGGGGTCACTGATGGCCGCCTGTGCAAAATAGATCTGGCGGGGATTGAAGGCGCTGGGATTGTCCCAGACCTTGGGCGGGCGCAGACGAAAAAAAGTGACTTGAAAACCTAGCTCCTGGCCGGATGAATTGTGCAGGTGCCCGGTGATGTACCACCACTCCAAAGGAAATTTGGGGTGGCTACCAAAGGCATTGGGAAAATGCAGAGGCTGTAAAGTACTGACGCTGACTTGGGGTGTCGCCAGCTCGGGTAAGTTAGCTGGTGGCAGCGCGGCAATGGCGCGCACGGGTAGCCACAGGGCAAGGGCGGCAAGCGCTAGCCTATTCATCGTGCAGCAACTCCGTTTGTTGGCCCATTACCTTGCGCGCCGACCAGAGCATGGTTAGCGTGCTGGCGAGCAGAAGTGCGCCCGCCATGATCACCAACTGTGCCCAGGGCAAGTGAAAGCCCATCTGCCAGTGGAAGGACAAGGGATTGACGCGCTCGATCAAAATGAGGCTGATCAGGAGGCCCAGGCCAGCCCCCAGGAGCACGCCAAAAAGCGAAAGCACGATGCCTTCTCCCAAAATCAGGTGTAAGACGTCGCGGCGGCGCAGCCCAAGAGACCGAAGCAGCGCAAATTCCTGGCGCCGCAACAGCGTCTGTGCACCAAAGCCATTACTCACCCCCAGCAGGCCAATGACGATGGCCACGGCCTCCAAGGCGTAGGTGGCGGCGAAGCTCTGATCAAATATCTGCAAACTCCGCTGCAAAATCTCGCCAGGGGTCGCAATTTGCCAATGATGGCTCTCGGGAAAGCGCTTGTGTAGCGCGCGCAACACTTCCTCCGCACTGGCATGGGGTGCCAGCCACAGGGCGACGCCATTGATGCGCGTATCCCCCGTCCAGCGCCGATATTCGTCGATGGGTATGGAGATGGCACCTTCCTGGTAGGCGTAGTCGCGATAGATGCCGGCAATACGCACCCGCTCGCCCTTCTTGCCGATGGGCAGGTCGATGATCTGACCCGCGCGCCAGTGGCTGAGCCCTGCAAGGATTTCGGAGATCCAGATAGGTGGTGGGCCGCGCGGGTCGTTTGGTGCTTCCTGCAAAATTTGCAGTGTGCGGCCAGGGTGCTGCGGGTCCATGCCGCGCGCCAGAAGGGCCACCGGCGGGCGTTGCGGCAGGACCGCCAACTCCGTATGCCGCAGCCGGGAGCAGCGTTCCACCCCCGGTAGATGACAGAGCTGCTTACCGCTGCCCGCGGGCAACAATTCCTGATTGCCCGAGCCCGCCTGCACATAAATATCGGCATTCAGAATGTCGCGCAGCCAGTCGCTTACGGAATCACGGAACGAACCCACCATCACCGCCATCGCCACCACCAGGCTGAAGGCCACGACAATGGCCGCTAGACTGCGGCTGGCGCGCCCCGGATTACCGCGCAGTTGTGCCGCAACCAGGCGTTGCAGGGCCTGCTCCGGCAGGGGAAGAAATCGAGCCAGAAGAGCGAGCAGGCCCGGCAGCAAGAACAGCGTGGCAATCAGCAGGATGGCAATGGCCGCGTAGGCCGCGTACGGAATGCCGCCCCAGGCAGGGAGGAGGGCGGCAATGCCGGCAAGGAGCAGCAATAGCAAGCCAATGCCGAGATGGCCTCCGGGTAGTTCCTCTTCGCTGCCGTTACCGAGAATGCGCACGATGGGCAGACGTCGCCCCGACCAGGCCGGCCAAAAGGCGCCAAAGAGGGCGGCACCCAGTCCCGCCAGGGCAAAGATCGTCCACAGCCAAGGATGCGCATCCAGTGCGGCTCCGGCACCGGAAAAATAACCGGCACCAAGATTGCCGCCCATGCGCGCCAAAGCCAGTTGCGCTACCAAAATCCCGAGCGGCACACCCAGAAGCGCACCGGGCAGCCCTAATACCAGCCCCTGCAACTGGCTGGCCAGCAAAACCTCGCGTTCGCGCAGGCCCAAAACCCGCAAAATGGCAAGGCTGCGGCGTTGACGAATCGCGGTAAAAGCGAGGGTGGTGTAGACCAGAAAAGCGCCCGTAAAGAGCGCCACGAGTGACAGTACCAACAGATTGACGCGATAAGCGAGGGAGGCGCGCGCCGTTACCGAGCCAGCATCTTTCGGGGTACGCAAGATGGCCCCAGGCGGCAGTTGTTTCGCCCACACAGCCGCAAATTGCGCGATGTTCGCGTCGGGTCGCAGGCGCAGGGCAATTTGCGAGACTTTCCCCTCGTCACCCCAAAGCCACTGCGCGCTGGCAATGTCGGTAATGGCAACGGCCTGCCCTGGGACGGGATCGGGAATACTGCCAATGACCACGAAACTGCGCGGCACTCCTGCCGCCTGCAACACGAGCGCTTGGCCTACCTGCACGTGCAGCTCGCTGATCGCGCTTTGGTCGAGCACCAGATGCAGCGGATTGAACAGAGTGAAGGGGTCTTTTAGACCCAGGGGGACCAAGGGCTGCCCAAGCGCCAGACTGCGAAACGCATCAATGCCCCAAACGGGCAGCGCCTTTCCGTCAGGGGTGGTTGCCAGCACGCGCAGTTCGGGAGCCGCCACTGCCACGCCGGGAGCCATCGCCAAGCGCGGATACCAGCCTTGTGCCAAGCTGCCGCCGGGATGGGTGAGCAGCAGGTCGGCCTGACCAGACAAACGGCGCAAGCCCGAGGAAACATTATCGACGGCTTGTACGTTGATCAGGGCAATGGCGAGGCCCAAGGCCACCCCCAGCGCCACCCCCAGCACCGCCAGTACCGATGCTCCGGGATGGGCACGCAGAGGGAGCCAGACGGCGGCTCGCCAAGGGATGCGCCAAGAGTTCACTGCTAGTGCAGGCCGTCCCGGCGCATTTCCAGGCGGCGCTGCGCGATGGCTGCCGCCGCCTCGGAGTGGGTAACCATCAACACCGCTGCCCCCGCTGCCGTGCCTAGCTGGCCGAGCAAGGCCAGCACGTCGCCAGCGCGTTCCGGATCGAGACTGCCGGTTGGCTCGTCGGCCAGCACCAGGGCCGGGCCGTGAATCAGCGCGCGGGCCACGGCCACCCGCTGTTGTTCACCGCCAGAGAGCTCCCGCGGCAAGGCATCCAAGCGCTGGGTGATGCCTAATTGCTCGGCCAGCGCCTCGAGCCGGTCGCGCAACTCCCGCCGCGGCAGGGCGTTCAGGCGCCAGGGCAGGGCGATGTTCTCCCGCGCCGAGAGCTGTGGCAACAGATGAAACGACTGAAAAACAAAGCCAATCTGGCGTCGGCGCAGCAGCGTTCGGGCATCATCGTTGAGCGCGTCTACATCTTGTCCGCAGAGCTGCACACTGCCGGCATCCTTGCGTTCCAGGCCGGCGATCAGATGCAGCAGGGTACTCTTGCCGAGTCCACTCTCGCCGCGAATGGCGACGAAATCACCGGCCTCCAGTTGCAGGTCAATATGTTCAAACAGCCAACATTCCGGCGCATCTGGCTGGCGTTTGCCGACCCCATGCAGGCGCAGACTCATTAACAACGCTCAAAGGAAATCATGATACCCCTCACCCTATCGGCTTTTGCTGAAATACGCAAAACGGGGGTCCGTTACAGAGAAAACAGTTGTCGGAGTTGCTCGCTGATTGCGTCTGCATCAGTGTTTGCAAGGAAACCCACTTCACCTTGCACCAGACGATGATCCAGGGTAAACAACTTGCAGCAAACCACGGACGGCACTGGCAGGCCGGCACTGAGCAAATCTGTAATTTGGCAGTCCAGCGGCCAAGCTGCGTTTTTGGCCGAGGTAATCATCGCCATCACCGAATGCCCGGCGGGTCCATTGAAGTTCTCGGCGTTGGAAAGAACCAGGGCTGGCCGTTTTTTGTCGCAGTCTGATCGGTGAATGGGAACGGGACGCGTACTACCTGAAAGCGCTCATAGGTCACGGTAGGCCTCTTCATCGGCCTCGCCAGCCCACTCAGACAGCGTTCCTTCGAGAGCGCGCAAGTATTCGATATCCAGAGCCTGCACCCGTTTTACAACCGCGCTACCGTCGGCCTTGAGTTCCCAGGCGAGCAGATCCCCAGGCGCAACATGCAGTGCTGCACGCACGCTAGAGGGAATTGTGGTTTGCCCCTTCGCAGTAATTTTGGCAATCGCCACCATGTTGTCCTCCTGTAAGGAATGCATTGCCTCATTACCCGAGTGTAGCAGCATCATCTCCGTGAGGCAGCGCTACAACGCAAAAACGGGCCAGCCCCGAAGGGCCAGCCCGTTTTGCGACAGCTAGGGTAGGGAGACTTAGAAGCCGCCCATACCACCCATGCCGCCCATATCACCCATGTCGGGCGCGCCACCAGCCTTATCGTCTTTCTTCGGCAATTCGGTGATCATCGCCTCGGTGGTGATCATCAGACCGCCCACGCTAGAGGCCTTCTGCAACGCCGTACGGGTAACCTTGGTGGGGTCGATGACGCCCATCTCAAACATGTCACCGTACTCGCCACTGGCGGCGTTGTAGCCGTAGCCGTCCTTGCCCTCGAGCACCTTGTTCAGCACCACGCTGCCTTCGCCACCGGCGTTGGCAACGATCTGGCGCAAAGGCTCTTCCACGGCACGGCGGATGATAGCCACACCCATTTCTTGATCGTGGTTGTCGGTCTTGACCTTGTCCAGCACCTTACGGGCACGGACCAGGGCCACACCGCCGCCGGGCACGATGCCTTCTTCCACCGCCGCACGGGTAGCGTGCAGGGCGTCTTCCACGCGGGCCTTCTTCTCCTTCATTTCGATTTCGGAGCCAGCACCCACCTTGATCACGGCCACGCCACCGGCAAGCTTCGCAACGCGCTCCTGCAGCTTCTCGCGGTCGTAGTCGGAGCTTGCTTCTTCCATCTGGCGACGGATCTGCTCAACGCGGGCCTTGATTTCCTTCTGCTGACCAGCGCCGTCGATGATGGTGGTGTTTTCCTTGCTGATCACCACCTTCTTCGCCTGGCCCAGATCGGTAATGGCAGCGCCTTCCAGCTTCATGCCCACTTCTTCGCTAATGACGCGGCCGCCGGTGAGGATGGCCATGTCTTCCAGCATCGCCTTGCGCCGATCGCCAAAGCCGGGGGCCTTGACTGCCGCCACCTTGATGATGCCGCGCATAGAGTTGACCACCAGGGTCGCCAGGGCTTCGCCTTCCACGTCTTCGGAGATGATCAGCAGGGGACGGCCACCCTTGGCCACGCCTTCCAGCACCGGCAGCATGTCGCGGATGTTGGAGATCTTCTTGTCGTGCAAGAGAATGTAGGGATTCTCCAGTTCGGCAACCATCTTGTCCTGGTTGTTGACGAAGTAGGGGGACACGTAGCCACGGTCAAACTGCATACCCTCGACCACGTCCAGCTCGTTCTCGAAGCCAGAGCCCTCTTCTACAGTAATCACGCCTTCGTTACCGACTTTCTCCATGGCCTCGGCAATGATATTGCCGATGGAGTCGTCGGAGTTGGCGGAGATGGTGCCCACCTGGGCCACTTCCTTCTGGGTTTTGCAGGGCTTGGACTGCTTCTTCAAGTCCTCGACCACAGCGATGACCGCCTTGTCGATGCCGCGCTTGAGGTCCATGGGGTTCATGCCGGCGATGACCGCCTTCACGCCCTCGCGGATGATGGCCTGGGCCAGCACGGTAGCGGTGGTGGTGCCGTCACCGGCCTCGTCGGAGGCCTGGGAAGCGACTTCTTTCACCATCTGCGCGCCCATATTCTCGAACTTATCGGCCAGCTCGATTTCCTTGGCGACGGAAACACCATCCTTGGTGATGGTAGGGGCGCCGAAGGACTTGTCCAGCACCACGTTGCGACCCTTGGGGCCGAGGGTGACCTTGACCGAATCGGCCAGGATATTCACGCCGCGCAGCATCTTCTCGCGGGCGACTTCAGCAAAAGCTACTTGTTTAGCAGGCATGGAAGCACCTCTTCAAGTGAAAATAGGAAAAATCGGGAATAATGGGTGGCTTACTTGTCGACCACTGCCATGATGTCGTCTTCACGCATCACCAGCAGTTCTTCGCCTTCGACCTTGATTTCCGTACCGGCGTACTTGGCAAACAGAACGCGATCACCCTTCTTGACATCCAGGCCGCGTACTTTGCCATCTTCCAGGATCTTGCCATTGCCCACGGCAACGACTTCACCCTGCACAGGCTTTTCCTTGGCGGTATCGGGAATGATGATGCCACCGGCGGTCTTCTGCTCTTCCTCCAGGCGACGGATGACAACGCGATCGTGCAACGGACGCAGTTTCATAGAAGCTTTCCTCATCGAAATTGGACCAAAAACCAAAACCCGCGAAGGTGTGTTAGCACTCACCTTCGTCGAGTGCTAATCATAGGCATCCGCTAGAGGGTGTCAAGGGGGCACAAGTGAATACATTGCAAACCGTTGCGCACGGCATGAGTCACTAAGCGATGATCGAAGGTTGCCAGTTGGCCCTTATGGGAGCAGGCCAGCGCCAACAGGTAACTATCGGTAATCTGACCAGAAGTAAGCAGGCGCGATGCGTCGATAGAATCGACATCCAGCATGCTGATGTCATCTGCCCAAAAAACATGGCCAGGTAACGCGCGCAACGCCTGGATCAATGGCGCCACGGCCGCCGGTGTGCCTGGTGAGTTTGGATAACGCGGATGTCCGACAATGCGGAGCACAGCATTCTCCGTAAGGGGGCAAGTAGCCCAGGCGGGTTGCCCGTGGGCTGCAAACCAATCATGGGCCGTATCATGCTGAATATGCATCGGATCAATGAGCGCAATCAGCACGTTTACATCGAGCAAGAAGGTCATTATGGCAATTCGTCGCGCAACTGATTCACGATTTCCGGAGTTGTCGGAAGTGCGCCCGGGCGCACCGGCAGCAAAGGAATGCCATTACGGCAACGGCCAGCAGAGGTGTTTTGTGCTTGCAGAGCCTGTCGTAAAAGTGCTGAAACTACGGTACCTACAGGCTTATGCTGTACGTTCGCCAGCCCTTTCGCCGCTGCCAGTACGTCATCATCAATCGCGAGTGTGGTGCGCATAGTTCGTTCACCTCATATGTCATCAAACATCTAGCATCATACATCCATAATCATTGCTCCGACCATCGAGTGAATAATCTCCCAAAGCTCGCCAGTATGGGCGCGGGCCAGCTACGCGGCGATATGGCAACGACTCCGATGGGTGCGTTAAAAGGTTCAGAAAGCAAAGAACGCGGCCCAGGGCGGTTTCAGGTGCCGGAAGACGGCGTGCAAGATCTGGCAAATCTGCTACGCTACGCGGACCAGGCCCTCTACCGTGCCAAGGCGTTACGTGGTGAGCGCGCGAAGTATTGGGTGTTTCATCAAGATTCGCGCTTCGGTTTGCGGCTCGAACAGCGGACGGGCCTGCTCACCGAACGAGAGGAAGAATGATGAACGCCGAAAGCACCGATGTAACCTTGGATCGCACGCCATTGGTTTCGCTCTTGCCTTTGCGTAAAGGCATGAACATTGCCGACTACCATTTATTGTTGGTGGGAGAATTTGACCGCAGCATGGTCGACTTCGTACCCGATAATCTGTGTCAAACTACCATTGGCAACGCGGTGCTCTTTGCTGCCGACCCCCAAGACCCAGGGCACAGCTTTTCGTTTTTGGGTTGTGATCAAAGTGGCCTGCTGTTTCGCGCACAAAATAGCGCGGTATGGGGTGCGTATCGTAAGGTCTTGGTCTTTGTGGAGACAGCGGGCGGCATTTATTCCTTTTTTAGCGACCTGGACGGCATTGACTCGCAAGGGGTCTATCACTTTCGCCGACCTGCCTTGCTTTACCAGCGCAAAACGCGCCTGCGCCGGCGGCTGCATCTGGATGGCGAAATCGTGCTCCGGCGCCGTAGTGGTGAGTCTATTCCAGGGTCTTTGCACGACCTGAGTTTGGATGGCGCCAGTTTTTTTCTCGCCAATTGCCCGCTCGATGCCGGCGAGGCGGCACTGGTGGAGTTTGACGTGGTGGACTGCGGACACTGCGAAACGGTGGTAACAACGGTGCGGCGCGAGGCGCGCTCGGCCACCCTGGGGGATTTGGTAGGGGTGCGTTTGCTGCTCACCAAAGAGCAGAAGAAACAGGTAGAGCACCTGTATTTGTGCCTGGAATACCCACAGTTACGCCACTGGAATCAGCACCTGGACAATTCGGGCGATGCGTACTAATTGTGTGACATGACGTAACGGGGGAGATAGAGGATGGCAACCGCCCTGAGGGACAAACGGCAAACGAAAGCGATCAAGCTGGTCGACTTCGTTTGGGAAGCCAAGACCGCAGATGGACACACGCGGCAGAAGGGCGAGATGACGGCGGCCTCGGCCAATGTGGTCAAGGCCAGCTTGCGCCGGGCAGGGCTAACGCCCATCGTTGTCAAAAAAGTGCCGCAACCACTCTTCGGTGGGGAGGGCATCAAGGAAACCAGCCTGGTCGTCATGGTGCGGCAGCTCTCCACCATGATCAACGCCGGTGTGCCTATGGTGCAGTGTTTTGAACTGCTGATTTCGGCTACCTCCCAGCCCGGTATGCGCAAAATGCTCAAGGGCATCCTGCGCCACCTCAACGAAGGCGAGTCGCTATCGCAGTCCTTGGCCCATTACCCCAAATATTTCGACCGCCTCTTCGTCTCTCTGGTGGCGGCGGGCGAGCAGGGCGGTATCCTCGATACCATTTTGCTGCGCTTGGCAGACTACCGCGAAAAGACCCTGGCACTGACCAAAAAGGTCAAATCGGCTATGTTTTATCCGGCGGCAATTATTACCGTCATGATCGTCGTGGTCGTCATTTTGATGATCTTCGTGATTCCGGTCTTTGCCCACTTATTCAGCAGTTTCGGTGCTACGTTGCCGCTGCTCACACAGGTGGTGATCAATATCTCCAACTGGATGAAGGGCCACTGGTACATCGTGGTTTTGGCCCCCATTGCTGCCGTGTTTCTGTTTCGCTATGCCTACCGCAAGAGCGATAAATTTAAGGTGGTGGTGGATCGCTACGCCCTAAAGATTCCAGTGCTCGGCGATATTCTGTTGAAAGGTGCAGTGGCACGCTTCAACCGTACCCTCTCGACCATGCAATCGGCGGGTGTGCCCATCCTCGAAGCCCTTGATACCCTGTCGCGTGTATCCAACAACGCCATCATCGAAAAGAGCGTCCTCAACGCCCGCGCCGACGTAGCCGCTGGTGGGCGCATTTCCACCAAGCTCAAGGAAGACGGCGTCTTCCCGCTGATGGCCACGCAAATGCTCGCCATTGGCGAAGAAACCGGCGCCGTCGAAGTCATGTCCGGCAAGGTTGCCGACTTTTATGAGAATGAAGTCACGGAGTCGGTCAACCGCCTCTCCACCCTCATGGAACCGATGATCATGGTCGTACTCGGCATCATCGTCGGCACCCTGGTGGTCGCCATGTACATGCCTATCTTCAAGATGGGCGCGGTGGTGACGCATGGGGGGTGAGGCGCTCGCGCCCCGCCCCGCCAGCGGCTTTACGCTGGTGGAGTTGATGGTGATTATTGCCGTGATGGGGATTATCGCGGCGGTGGCGATACCGCAGTTCAACATCTGGATGGTACGCGCACGGATTCAGGGGGCCTCCAGTCGCCTGCAACAAGACCTTACCTGGGCCGAGGGCTATGCGATCCGTAGTGGCTATCCGGTGCAGGTGCAGGTACAGAGCGTGGGAACGGTGGGCTGCTCGTGGACGGTGACGCCTGCGGCTCCCAACGTGTCGCAGCAAGTGCCGCAAATGCCGGCGAGCCGCTTTTCCAGTCAGTTTCCGAACACGGTATGCAGTGTGGTTAGCGGGGGCACATTCAGTATTACACCCACGGGAATGGTGTACGGCACAAACGGCACGGTAAGCAGTTCGGCAATTACCTTTGGCAATGCGAGTACAGGTGCCGCTACCTTTGGCTACTGGCTGGTTGCCTTGAGTGGTGCGGGTAATGTCAGAAATTGTGCCACTACTGCGCTTACCAGCAGCGTGTGTAACCTGCAATGAAAAATCGGGAAAAAGGTTTGACACTGATCGAGGCGATGGTCGCCCTAGCGGTTTTTGCCATTGGTTCGCTGGGCATTTTGAGCATTTATTTGGGAACATTTTCTAGCGCACAGCAAAACCAGAATCTTACGTCTGGGTATGAAATTGCGCAGAGCGCAATGGGTGTGTTGCGAGCCAACGGTGCGAATGCTCTCAGTTTGAATGGCGCCTCCATTACGCAGAGCTCGGCAAGCAATACGCTGTTGGATCCCGTATCTCAGGCTATGAGTGCCTACGGCATGCCAACACAAAGTCAGGTGTCGCTTACTCTCAGTTCTTTGAACGGCAATGGACTATGCCCCTGTTCGGCCACGGTTTCGGTGAGCTGGGCTGGCGGTAACCAGTACAGTACACAAAGCATTGTGGGATATTGATATGCGCAACAGGGAAAGTGGCCTCAGCCTGGTGGAATTGCTGGTAAGTCTGGTAGTGGTGGGTCTGCTGGCAACAGCGATTTTCAGTTTCTTTTTGCAAACCAGCCAAAGTGTAGGGCAGCAATCCGCTACTGGTGAGATGTGGCAGCGCGGGCGAAATGCGCTTGCGCTGATGCGTCAAGCTATAGAATCTGCGGGGTATGGACTCCCTGCTTTTGGGCAATGCCCCAACGGAGTGGTGGGCATTAGTAATCTAAGCAGTAATTCTAGTCAGACGTTGACGGCCATCACTGCGTCACCCGCGACTGTTTCGGGTGTTAGCACTTGGCAAATCAGTACGGTAATCGGTGGTGGCAGTTTTGGCGGAGCACCAGCAACCACCGTGCAAAGTCAGCAGGGAAGCAATCTCTCGGTAGCCAACACCGCTCTGCTCAATCCTGGGGATATGGCGATGGTTGCCTTGCCGGGCGTGGGGGTCTGTGTAGTCGGTCAGATCACCAATGTGGCCGGCAAAGGAACTCTCAACCCCAGTTGTACGGTCACCGGTGGTGGTAATAGCCAAGGAAATGGTACGGTGGGGTTTAATTCTGGAAAAGGAAATTCCGCCTGTTTCCAAGCTAATCCTAACCAGTTATTCAGCCTAGTCAATGCTACTAGTGCCGGGAATATTGGCAGCAGTGCTTTTCAGGGCGCCAATCTGTACGACTTGGGTTCTCAAGATTTTCTTTTCCAGACCTTTCAGATTACGGAAAATCCAGCGGGTAGTACCCCAACACTATATATGACGCAATACACTGCTAACCAATCTGTTGCGCCTACCCCGCAAGCGTTAGCCAGTGGTGTAGTTGACCTGCAATTACAATATGGTCTAGGGACGAATGGAGCCGTGCAAAGCTGGGTTTCGCCTACAGCTTATACTGCTTCCGCGAACCAGCAGATTGTAGCGGTGCAACTGGCTATGCTGATCCGCAGTACTCAATACCTGCCTAATAGCCTTAGTCCTGCTAGTTTCAATCTTATGGGTACGACGTATACGGTACCAGCCAGCAACGGGCCCGGCTGCTTGCAGGGCAACTGCCGCCATTATGAGTACCATTTGTTTCAGAGCATCATTCCTGTGCGTAATGGCATCTGGCAGGGGGAATGAATATGCGTAAAATGCCCGTTGCAAATACAGCAGCTAAAAACACTGAGCGGGGCGCTATCTTGGTCGTTGTGCTTGTCTTAGTGTTTGCCGTGACTTTGGCTTTGCTTGCCTATCTATATTTGAACAAAAATAACACATTGATCGCCTCTAACCTGGCGGTGCAGAACGCAGCACAGGAAGCCTCGGATCAAGGTCTGCAAAATGCGTCCGGTTGGCTGAATGGTCTGACAAACTGGCCAGAGATTCTGGCGACGCAAAGTTCTACGGCATTGTCGCCAAAGTTCTTTTTGACTATGCCTTCATCGGGATATTTGAATTCTGGTGTGACTGCCAGTACCGCCAGTACCGCACCAGTTCAGGCTCCTACCAACCCGAGTTTCTGGACGAATTGTGTAGCAAATGACACTTGCTACTCTATCGGCACGGTAGCGTATGGTCCCTTCAATTTTCAGGTAGAATATGTGATTTTCCCCACCGGTGGCCTCGCTACGCAACAAAATGGGAGTGAGCAAACCCAAACCGGTAATACGAATGGCGCAATGCAGGCTCGCTATTATGCAGTATTTGTGCATGTGATGAGAAGTAATGGTGGTGGCTTGGGTGTTACCGTCCAGTCAGTTATTCGAAAGGTGATGGCATCATGAAACAGCGCAAAATAAAAGGGGGAATACGTAGGGGATTGGCGTTGTGGCTGGCCCTAGGTATTAACCTCTTGCCGTTACAGGGCCTGATGCCCATTGCTCACGCCACTGGCGGATTGAACATACCGGCCTCGGAGCAACCGCAGGTGTTGATTGTCTTGGATAATTCCCAGGGAATGGCGGGGGTATTACAGGCTACACAAGGATACGCGAGCTCTAGCGGCGCTACGCCAGTCTGGTCAACCAACCTATCCGGCGCGATCATGACTGGGTCCGGGCGGCCATCAGCTAAACAAGACTGGAACTCAAGCTCACCACCATATTACACAACAAGTGGATTTATCCCTCCGGCATTGGGTTCTGCGGGCACGGTCAATCCTTTTACAGTTGCTTGTGGTAGCAGTGGTTTGACTGCGGCTGCTGTGTCGGCCTGCGCAACCATTGGAAATAATGGCTACGTTGATAATTCCCCTTCCATGCTAAATGGTGTAGAAATACCATTGGCTAGTATTTTGTCTACGCCACTGTACGCCAACAATATTCAGTTTGGGTTAGAAACATATGCGACAAGCACCCCAGGATTGTCAAGTACCTGGGTATATTATATGAGCACTAGTACCGGGTTTCATTTTTCTCAAAATAGTGCATCTACACGCGTGCCTGTAAATAATCCCTGTTATAATAATTATAGTAATTCATGTTATGACATTCAATACAGCTTTAATGGGGCTCTGGGTAGCAATAACTTATTTACTAGCCCGCTACTCTACATCAGTGATACAAGTGATAATCCTATTATCAACGACGTTCTTTATTCGGGATATCCAGGGCAGGGATATGGGGCCACTAATGCGGTCGGTGGCACACCATCGGCTACGGCCTCTGATTTCACGTTGAGTCAATATGAACAACAACAAATATATGTAAATTTTTACAACTATTCCAACGGGATTGCTAGTGGGTACGGTCCCACCAGTGCTGGATATATCTCTTCCAGTCCTAACGTTTGGTATTCTCTTCGTGGGTATGGTTATAATGCCAATGTGAGTCCAACGTCTGGGAATTTGTTGGTCAAGATTGCTACTGCCAGCAGTGCAAATGTAGAATCTATTCTATCATATTTGGGCCCTGAAACGTTCCCTGCGGGTAACACGGTTACCGCATCGGCTGGATATTCACCGGTGGCGGGGGCATTCGACCATGCATTTAAATATTTCCAAAAGACACCATCAAAAGGTGGCCCACCGCAGACTTGTGGCAAAAAGTATGTCATATTTATTACCGACGGTCAGCCTACCATGGGTACGCAGGGTAATGTGTATCCGCCTTTGGGCAGTGCCTCTGCAAATATCTTTTATCAGCAACCTTCGAGCATCACAGCTAGCACTTGGTCTAATTCTCAAAATAATGCAGTAGTGGAGGCAGTGCAAGAAGTTCAGAATCTCGCCACCAATGGCATTGAAACCTATGTTTTGGGGGTAGGCTCCGCCGTCAATCCGAATATAGCCGGTACAACCTCAACACAACAGGCCGAAGCTCTGCAAGGACAAGCGGTTCTTACGGCTCTGGCTCAGGCTGGTGGTACTTCGAGCTATTATTCCGCAAATACGCAGGCGGGCGTGCAAGCTGCTTTGAATAGTATTGTGGCCAATATTCTTGGGAAAAGCGTAGTTTCTTCGTATGCCGCACCACCCTCGGTGACTGTCGGTTCTTTGGAATTCCTTTTGAAAAACGTCAACCCGGTGACAGGCCAGGGAGATCTATACGCCTATCCAGTCACCAGTAACGGCTCTATAAGTAGTACGGCAAGCTGGACGGCCAGCCAGATTATGACTACGAGCTTGAGGTCGGCCAACGTCTACACCACTCCCTTGGGCCAGGGCACCAATAACAGTGGGGCGCCGCAGACATTTGCTACTGTGGCAGCCACAAACTCCGCGGCCTTCGGGGCTCTTCCGACCAGCTTGACCGCTAACGACATTGCCAATTACACGATTGATCCGTCGTACAGTGGTGGGCAATATTTGGGCGGGCGAGATTCCGGTTGGTACATTGGTTTGCCTAGCTCTGCGCCGGCGGATGTGCTCGTGCCGCCGGATAGCGCAAACCTGTTGAGTTCGGGTAGCTCCTATCTGAGCTTCGCTGCAAAACACGCAGGCAGGCAAAACGCCGTACTTTTTTCTGACGACGATGGCTTCCTCTACGCCTTGGGCTACAACAATACTGGTAGTCCCACCTTGCTTTGGGGCTGGATGCCTGGTTCCTTGCTCCCATCTTTGCAGAATTACCAGACATTCTGGCAAGGCAACAATATGGGGGATTTCTCTACTATAGACGCCTATAATGGCTCTG
The DNA here is from genome assembly GCF_041146875.1 of Acidithiobacillus sp. IBUN Pt1247-S3. Lineage (NCBI taxonomy): Bacteria > Pseudomonadati > Pseudomonadota > Acidithiobacillia > Acidithiobacillales > Acidithiobacillaceae > Acidithiobacillus > Acidithiobacillus sp. IBUN Pt1247-S3. The sequence continues at coordinate 56,630 of NZ_JBFRXP010000009.1, forward strand.
CCTGGCATACCTATGTGGTGGGTGTCGCGAATAATGGCGGGATCGTCTACGACTTACAGCTTAGCGGCACTCCTGCACCAAACCTGAAATCCGTGGTAAGTCAGTATACCTTTTCCGGCTATGCACAACCTCAGCCGAGCGCGCCAGTGTATTATCAAGTTCAAACGGCAGGCGCCAGTAATTACGGTTCCACCTGGGCGCTTTTTGCATTAAACACTTCTTCTGGCAGTTATCTGGGTGTGCTGAATGTGGGCACTGGCGCCGGTTTGCTTGACCCGTTGCCATTTGCGAACACGGCCACGCCCTATATCGATGCCAGTGGTAATTTGTATTTGGGCGATGGAAATGGAAATGTTTATGAGATGTCTAACAGTGACTTTTTGAGTATCTTGACTGCGAAGAAGGCCACTACTATAGCGAGCAAGGATTTCTCTGCCGTCGGTAATTATGCTCCCTGGGTTAGCTCTACACTCACTGGCAATGTGCAATTCATGGGTGGCACCTACTATCAAGGCGCCAACTACCTTCGTGTGCAGGGTCCGAATGGCATTACCTTATTCAAGCAAACAAACGGCACCTGGGCGCCTGTCTGGACGGCTTATAGCGGTGGGGCCGGGTCTTGGAGTGGCGCAACCTATACCCCCCAGTCTGGATCGGTGACGACCAATTCAATCTCGCCGTTACCCGCGGGTTCCACGATTTCGGACCAGGCGCTGATCAGTGGTGGCAACGTGATTGTTCCCGTGACCATTCCAGCACCTGCGAATAGCTGCGGTTTCAGTACGGCGGCTTATTACCTTTATGGCTTGACCAATGGTGTTTTTCCGTCGGGCGCGTTCGTTTCGCCTACCGGCACCGCGATTACGCAAGGATATGTCATTGGTCGCGGGTCGGCGTACACGCCAACGGTTTCCATTTTTAATGGTCGTTCTCTTCTGCAGGGCGCTGCTAGCCAGAACACCACGGGTGGTACTTCCGGGTTTGCCTCCGCTCTGGGTGCCGGGATGCAGCCAGGCGGGCCAGTAGCGTGGCGACTCGTGTTAACCCAATGAGGTATTGGTTTAAGCCGAGGCTAAAAGAACTGTAGAATGCAACCATGCGTGAAAACGCCCCTACGGAGGACATCATTTGCAAACCGAACATCAAGACTTTGCTACAGAATTTCCGGAACTCGCGCAGCGCATTGCCGAGCTTGCCGGGGGCAATGCCCACTTTCAGCGCCGCCTGGAGGAGTTTCAGGAACTCACGGCGCGCATCGAACACATCGAGCGCAACGATGCCCTGTCGGATTCGCCGGATTTGCTGGCGATGAAGCAGCAGCGCCTGGCGCTGAAAGATGAGCTGTACCAGATGGCAACGCGGGGCTGAGTTCCCTTTCTATGGCTCAGGTGGTGGGGCGTCTGTTGTCCAGGGGAATGGAAACCCCCAACTCTTCCGCCCAGTCACCAAGCAAATACACAACGCCGTGGGCAACGCGGATGGCATCATCGGCGTCCTCGATCTTGTACGATTTGGAAATGCTGCTCCCTTCGGTGAGAGCTTCCGGAGATCTGGGCGCAATGTAATGTCTGTCCAAACGCTCTGGTGACAGGGCTGACAGGCTTTCGTTTCCCTCGCCAAGCTGTTTGCTTAACAGTTCGATAGAATGTGTTCTTGCGGGGTCTATTCCCGTAGCAATCAGGGTGCCTTTCATCGCCTTTTCGACAGCCTGTTGCGCCATAAAACAAGCCGAGTTATAGATGCCAGCATCCCGCATCGCAACAGCAGCTCGGAGATCGCTGAAACTCACATCAAACCACTGCCTGGCTTTTTCCAATAATTTTTCGTTACTCATAGATGATGATTCCTTCATCAGAAATCATGCGGCAAAATGGATGTCCAGATTTTGACTCTTTGGCAAATTCTTCCGCAGACCAAACGATGATATCCGTTGGCAGGCAATACCCCGTCTGGCGAGACGATTCCATTTTGGCATCAATCGCAATGCCAAGGCGATCCACAAACCGTGTTTCGGCAAAACGTTCGCCACATTCCACAAAAACATCGACGTCAGAGTCTGCACTCGCAGCCCCTCGCGCAACGGAGCCAAACAACCAAATGCGCCTGGCATCTAAAAAAGACACCAGGAAAGGCACAAGGCAGTGCCGTGTTTCTTCGGCCCACAGTGCAGAACGGTTTTTACCATCCGCCACCAACTTTTGCCGCGCAGAAAGTAAGCCATAGGGAATGGTGTGCATCTTAGAATCCATTTGGGGTTTCTATTCAAATAATAACAGCCCCATCAGGCGCCAGCAAAAAGGTGCTGCGCTGGGCTTGATTCTGCGTAATCGTTCGATTACGATTTTCCTATGACCTACACAGTAAAGCTGCTCGGCGATTTCTCCGGTTGACTCAAAGAGTTACGAGATGGGCAGACCCGTCAGCGCCTTAGCAAGCGGTTGCGCAAGGCGCAATTGGGGAACCTGGGTGATGTGGAACCGGTCGGCGAAGGCGTATTTGAGATGCGGGAGCATTTTGGCCCTGGTTGGCGTATGTATTATGCCCAGCGGGGTGAAGCAATCATTGTGATGCTCGCCGGTGGCGACAAGTCTACGTAGCAGGCGGATATTCGTCGAGCTATTGCGTTATCCAAACGATTGGAGGATTGACAATGACCAAAAGGATCAAAATCTCAGAGATTCCCGAATTCGATGTGTCCGAGTGCCTGAACAACGACGAGGAGGTGGCCGTGTATCTCACAACGATTTTAGAAGAAAACGATCCTGCACTGTTGGCGGCAGCGCTCGGCGACATTGCACGTGCACGAGGGATGTCGCAGGTGGCCAAGGATGCTGGCATCGCTCGCGAAGCCCTCTACAAAGCATTGCGGGCGGGTAGCGAACCGCGCTTTGAGACGATCAGCCGCGTTTGTTCGGCTCTGGGTGTACGGCTCGTCGCACAGCCGATGCATACGGCACATTGAATCTGACCGAATGGGTCGCGGACACCGGCAACACTCATAGCGCTGCGCAGTGCGTGCTTCTAATCCCATTGGACCGTGAGCGTCAGTGTGCGTTTTTCTATCGCTCCACCTCCGCAACACATTGACAGATTCACCGTATGAGGGAGGGTTGGTTTATTTCCAGCCAATCAACCACCGACTGAAGCAATGCTTCTGCGTTAGACAGGCATTCTTCCACCGCGCTTATCGGCACGAGATCGCCGGAGTAATCCGCGACATTGCGTTGTTTGCGCAAGGCGTCGAGCACAATGACGGTCTGCTGGTTTACTCCGATAGTCTGGTTGAGGGTCTGTATCATTGTCATGTGGTGACCGGGCTTGCTGGTCAGCGTCCTGAAACCATTGGCCTGCAATGCGACATTGGCCAATTGCATGATGGCTTTGTAGGCGGCATCGAAGCGGTTCTCAGCACTGATTTCCATCATATGCGCATCGGCAATATTGCGCTGGGCGGCCGACATTAGCCTGCGGATTACCACAGCATCAGGCTTGATCTTTTCCAGGCTAATCCCGACCAAATTATCCAGACTCATCATCAGCTCCGATCACATCCATGCGCGGCCGTGTCATCACTTCGGTCACAAAACCATTTTTCGCATTATTCAACTGTTCCCATTCTTCTCGGCGGTAAATTTTCGGATTCACCTCCCGGCCCAACATTGCCTGCACCGGATACAGCGCACCGACCACATTAGCAAAACCGGGGTCGCCGATGATCAGTAGGTCAATATCGCTGGCTGCAGTTTCCTTGCCGCTGGCCACAGACCCGAAGATAAAAGCCCGATCAATCCTTCCCACCAGCGGTTCCAACGCCAGCCGGATGACCTCGGTCGCGCCAAAAGTCTTTTTGACGATGCCGAGTAGCTCGCCATAGATAGGACATCGCGGATTGGCCTGGTAATGGTGTTGGTTGCCAATTCGAGTCATGTTCAAAATACCCGCTGCCAGCATGCGGTCCAGCTCGCGCTTGATGGTCGCCACACCCATCCCGGTCAGGCGCAGAATTTCCTTGGTATAAAAACTCCGCTCCGGCTGACCATATAGTAGACTCAGCACCTTTTGCTGGGTCTCGGTAAACAGGGCATTACTGAGTTGGCTCATATCCGTCCGACAGAGCAGTTCATTTATGGGGAACCATAGTTCATCATAAGTGAACTATCAAGCGGCGACCAAAAAGCCAGGGAAACCACCCCGTCCAGAGGACGGTCTAAGAGATGTGCGTCAGGACAGATCCAGTCGCCGCTCGATGCGGTCCAGGTTGACCTCGCGCTTGACCAGACTCATGGCTTGTTCCAGCCCGTACATGCGGTGCTTCATATCTACGAACGCTTCGTGCATCTCGTTCCGAAGGGTCGTCACTTCGTTGCGCAATGCCCGCAGGTGCAAGTGCAGCAATCACCGGCAATGCACTTGCATGGATTTCATGTCATCTGTGTTTCAGAATTATGCGGAATGGCCATCGTGCAAGTACTTGACCAGCGCTTGCGTCATGATCTCGTTGAGGCTGTGGTTCTCCTGCGCCGCCTTGATCTGGGCGTCACGGTGCAATTCTGGCGGAATGCGCACCAGAAAGCGCCCGGATGCGGGCTTGTCCGGTTCTTGATGAAGCTCGGCGCACATGCGTAGGTAGCCATCCACTGCTGCGGTGAAATGCGTCTTGAGTTCGCTGACGGATTGTCCCTCGTAGGTCACCAGATCCCGGATATTCAAGATGCGTCCATAGAGCGCATCGTCTTCTGCGCTGTATTCCACGCTCCCAAAGTACCCTTGATATTCCAGTCGATTTTTCATGGCTTGATCCCGGCTGACTCTAGCAGCTCCCTGACGGCTTTCACCTGGTATGCCTTGGCCTCTTTCTGGGTGAGTATGGTCAGAGAGATTGATGGCTTTGGATGCGCTGGCCAGCCATTTCGTGTAGGCAGCGGCTTGAAGCGCCGCATCTACCCACCAGTCGCAGGCGCAGCAATTACCGGCAATGCCCTTGCATGAGTTTACGTCATCGGTGTTTCAGGATGATGCAGAATGGCCATCGCGGTAAAACCGATTGCGCACAGCGTTCTTCCAGAACGCGTCGTCCAGCGGCGGCAAATTGTTCAGGTCAACTTCATAACGAACCGTTTTGCTCATAGCGATTTCTCCTGCATCCATGCGGGGATGTCCCGCTGACCGTGCAGCACACGCCAGACGTCAATGTGATCGGGCCTTTCGACGTAGAACACGAGATACGGATAGCGCGTCAGCGGCCATACGCGCAGCCCTGGCAAGTTGAGTTCGTGGGCATAGCGGGGCGAGCCGGTGGCGGGATGGCGGCCCACATGAGTGTAGGCATGTTCCAGCGCATCGATGAAGCCGAACGCAACCGCTTCTCCGGCCTCATTTAGATAGTAGGCAAGCGCCTCATCGACATCCCGGTTTGCCTGCGCACGCGGGACGACCGATTTGCGCTTCACCCTTTGGTGGCGGGTTTTGCAGTCGGCTTGGCGGCCTTGCGCACCCGGCCCCGCAGGACTTCGAAGTAGCCGCCATCAGCTACTGCCGCCGGGTTTGATTCTACCCCCGCCAATAGCAGACCGCGCAGTTGCAGGCGATCCTGATCCTTGCGGATCAACTCGCGCACGTACTCGCTGCTCGTGCCGTAGCCGCGCTGGTTGACCTGCTCATCCACGAAGGATTTCAGGGTGTCGGGGAGAGAAATATTCATCGTGCTCATGGCATCAGTGTGGGTTCTTTGGCAAAATTTGGCAAGATCCGATTTCCGCCTGGCACTGCATGATTGGTCCGCGCGCCAGTATCAGGGCGTCTGCCGTGGCCACGGGCCGGTGTACCACGGGGGAATTTGTGGCAGGCCGTTGTTTATGGGCGGCGCTTGCGGGGGGCGCGGTCGGGGTGGCCGTGGCCGGGTGGGAGGATAGGGCGGGTAGGGATAGCCTGGATACAGTAGCAGGGAGGGGTTGCGATCTTCGTGAATGATCTGCGGCTGGCGCTGGCCAAGGTAGTTTTCTAGTGCGCGGAGCAGGTTGAGTTTGGCGGCAAGCTCTTGGTCTTTGGCAATTTGCTGTTGCGCGCGGTGCTGCTCTTCTGGCTTTTGCACGACGGGTGGGGGTGGGGTGGGCGGCGTTGGACTCTGCTCACCGACTTTATGTACGTCTTTGGCGCCCTTGGGCGGCTGATTGCCATAACTGACCACACCACTAGGTGAGACCCAGCGATAGATGGGTAGTGCATCTGCCTGCGTTGCCAAGACCGGCAACGCCAGTAGGCAGGCGCTCAGGAGAATGCCCCCAGTTCGTACTATCCTCTTTGCGTGCATATTCGTGCTCATGTGAGCTTACTTTCGTTTACGATAAACCTTTTTCTCAGGGATACCCAAATCTAGTTGTTTGGTGGTCTGGCAGAGCGCCCAGTCGCGCGCAGAAGGACAGGCGGGGCTTGGGGCGAAGCGCCCGGTGATGACGCTGGCACGCTTTGTCACAACCTTCCGGATTTGGTTACGCAAACAGAGCTTATTTTCCTAGTTGCCGCCACAGCAAACACCCTCGGTTACTGACAGCACTATTCTGCGATTGCCATTGTTGGGCGTCAACGCGGGGCAAGGTTGTTCACCATCTCGCCCTATTTTGCCGAGGGCAATGCTTTGCATCGACCAATTGGATGCGCTCTAATCGGTAGAAATACCCATTCGGAGGCCCGATGTCCACAGGCGAATTTGCCCTGATTGCGGAGTTGCGCGATGTCCTGGGCCAGGGGCAGGCAGGGGATGGCACCATCGTGGGGATTGGCGATGATGCCGCAGTGCTGGACTGCAGCGGGCGGGCTTTGGTGGCCTGCACCGATACCCTGGTAGCGGGGCGCCACTTTTTTGCGGACGTGAACCCCGCCGATCTGGCCTGGAAGGCCTTGGCGGTGAACCTGAGCGATCTTGCGGCAATGGGCGCCGAACCGCGCTGGACCTTGCTGAATCTTTCTCTGCCGACAGGGGTGGCGAATGCCGCGTGGCGCGCAGATTTCATCCGCGGCTGGCAGACGCTGGCTGCACCTGTTGGCTTGCGCTTGGTGGGCGGCGACACGGTGGCAACCGATGGTCCGTTGTCGGTTACGGTGACGGCCCTGGGCTTGCTCGCCGGACCAGCTCTTTTGCGCAGTAGTGCGCGCGTGGGTGACGACATCTATGTAAGCGGTAGCTTGGGTGATGCGGCATTGGCTCTGGAACGCGCCTTTGCCGAGCGGCGGGGAGAGCAAAATTTGCCGCTTTTGGGCGCTAAATGGCTGGAAGAACGTCGTTTGCGGCCGATGCCGCGGGTTGCACTTGGACAAGCCGCGCAGCAAGCGGGGGTACGCTGTGCGCAGGATATTTCCGATGGCTTCCTCGCCGATCTGCGCCATATTTTGCGAGCCTCGCAGGTGGGGGCGCGTATTGATGCCGATTGCCTGCCGCTGAGTCTGCCGTTAGAAGATTGGGCGGGCGGTGACTGGCAACGCGTACTGCGTACAGCCCTGACTGGTGGCGATGATTACGAGCTGATCCTTTGTGCGCCGATTGCTTTGGCGACGGCCTTGCAGGAAGTGGCGCAGCGCACGGAAACGCCGTTGCGCAAAGTGGGGACGATTTTGCCGGCGACGGCGGGAGTGCAGATCTTTTGGCACGACGAAGCGCGGCCACTGCCGAGCCAGTGGGGGCATGAGCATGACATCTGAGTTTCCGGTTTTTCTTCCTCTGCGTCCTGCGGCCTTACCCCTGGCGCAGCGTCTTGCGGCCTGGATAGAAAGAGCCGGGCAAGCAGTCAGCCTATCGCTGGTTGCCGAACTGCCGTTGGCGAGCGCCCAGGGGCTGGCCGTTGGTGATTTCAAAAACGCTAGCGAATGGCAAGCGGCCGGGGGAACACTGCTCGACCCCCTCGATTGGCCGGCTATGGCAAGGTATCTGCACCAACGCTGGCCTCTGCCTGCCATGCTCTACACCCGCTTCGGCGTCACTCCGACAACAGCGGCCTTACCAGGAGAAATCTGGAGTGATGACCCAGAGGCAATGCCCCTCGATTTGGCGCCACCCGAGTGGGTTTTGCTGCGCCGCGCTGAGAAGTCGGGGCTGCAACTGGCGACAGCCGAGTCTTGTACGGCGGGTGGAATCGCTGCCCGCATCGCCGCTTTGCCGGGTTCGTCTACAGTCTTGCGCCAGGGATTTGTGGTGTATGGCAACGCCGCCAAGGAGGAGATGCTGGACGTTTCCCGGCAGACTCTGCAAGCCTATGGCGCCGTCTCCGAGCCGGTGGTGGACGAAATGCTGGATGGTGCCCTGCGCCATGCCGACCTTGCCATTGCCGTGAGTGGCATTGCCGGCCCAGGGGGCGCGGTGCCGGGCAAGCCCGTGGGTACCGTCTGCCTCGGTTGGGCCACGCACGCACAGCGTCAGGTGCGCACTCTGTGCTTTGCTGGCGACCGCTGGGCGGTACAATATGCCGCAGGTACGGTGGCTATCGGTGGCTTGCTCGGTCTTTTAGTAGAGGCGGATATTGTGGGAGAAGGCAAATGAGCAAAGGTTATGAAGAGGACGTATTGCTTTGGGCGCAGGAGCAGGTGGCCCTGTTGCGCTCTGGGAAATTTGCTGCCCTCGATATTGAACACATTGCCGAGGAGATCGAAGACGTGGGCAAGAGTGAACAACGGGAACTCGCCAATCGCATGGCGGTATTGCTGGCGCATTTGCTGAAGTGGCGCTATCAACCCGAGCGCCGTGGTGTGAGTTGGCAGCGCACCATCAAACATCAGCGCGAGCGCATCATGTTGGCCCTGCAGCGTACTCCTAGCCTGAAAGTTATGCTCGCAACGTCTGACTGGCAGCGAGAAATTTGGCTCGATGCCCTGGATGATGCACGGCAACAAACCGGTTTGGACGTGTTTCCTGAGGATTGTCCGTGGAGCATGGATCAGGTTATGGCCGAGGAATTTTTTCCTGAGGATTGAAAGATCCGGGGGAATCCGGGGAGATTGGTCTGAACGAAGCGCTCGGGTAGAATGCCCGAATACCTGAGCGAGGAGATGGCAAGATGGATGATCAACGCAGCAAGGCTCTGGCGGCAGCCCTGTCCCAGATCGACCGGCAATTTGGCAAGGGTGCCATCATGCGCCTCGGCGAACAGAGTGCCATCAAAGATATTTCTGTCTACTCCACCGGTTCGCTTGGGCTGGATTTGGCCTTGGGCGTAGGCGGTTTGCCGCGCGGACGCGTGGTCGAGATCTACGGACCGGAGTCCTCGGGTAAAACCACGCTGACCCTGCACGCCATTGCCAGTTGTCAGGCTGCGGGGGGCACAGCGGCCTTCATCGACGCCGAGCATGCCCTCGACCCTACCTATGCGCAGAAGCTTGGCGTGGACCTCGAAAATCTCCTGATCTCGCAGCCGGATACCGGCGAGCAGGCCCTGGAAATTGCCGATATGCTGGTGCGTTCCGGCGCTGTGGATCTGATCGTTATCGATTCCGTCGCGGCGCTCACCCCCAAGGCGGAAATTGAGGGGGAAATGGGCGACTCGCACGTGGGTCTGCAGGCACGCCTGATGAGTCAAGCCCTGCGCAAACTCACCGGCAATATCTCGCGCACCAATACCCTGGTCATCTTCATCAACCAGATCCGCATGAAAATTGGTGTGATGTATGGCAGCCCGGAAACCACTACTGGCGGCAATGCCCTGAAGTTTTACGCCTCGGTGCGCCTCGACATCCGCCGGATTGGCGCGATCAAGAAGGGGGATGAGGTGCTGGGGAATGACACCCGCGTCAAGGTCGTCAAGAATAAGGTGGCGCCACCCTTCCGCGAGGCCGAATTTGCCATTTACTACGGGGAGGGCATCTCGCGCCTGTCGGAGCTGGTTGACCTGGGGGTCAAATTCGACATTCTGGAGAAGAGTGGTGCCTGGTACAGTTATGGCACCGAACGCATTGGGCAGGGCAAGGAAAATGCCCGCCAGTATCTGAAAGAGCACCCAGAGGTCGCCAAGGCTATAGAAGACAAGGTGCGTGCTGCCGCCCTGGGGCATCCTCTGGCCTTTGCGGAAGAAGTGCCGGGGCTGGTCGAAGCGGAAGGATGAGCGATGGGGAGGCGGCCATCGAGGCCGCAGCCCTGCGTCTGTTGGCGCGGCGGGAATACGCCCGCGCCGAGTTGCGTAGCCGCCTGGTGCGGCAGAATGAGTTTGTTGCCGAGGTGGTCGATACGGTCCTTGCTGGCCTGGAGGAGCGCGGTTACTTGAGCGATGCGCGTTACCGCGAGGCGAAGATGCGCAGCCGGGCGGCGCGCGGGCAAGGGCCGATGCTGGTGGCGCGGGATTGGCGTGCCAGTGGTGCGGGAGACGACCGTGAGCTGTTGGCAGAGCCGGATTGGCTGGCGCGGGCGCGGCAGGCTCTGCATAAGCGTTTTGGCGAGCAGGCGCCGGGGGATGCCAAAGAGTGGGCACGGCGCGCGCGGTTTTTACAGGGGCGCGGGTTTCCCGCGGATTTGATTCGCAAGGCCTTGGCCGAAGAAGAATTTTTTGCGGATGGGGATTGATCGATCGCCGCCGAACATCGTTTAGGGAGTCGCATGAAGTCAGCAGCCATTCGTTCCGCCTTTCTGGAGTTTTTTGCGAGCCAGGGACATCAGATTGTCCCGAGTAGCCCCCTGGTGCCGCGTAATGACCCGACGCTGCTCTTCACCAACGCCGGTATGGTGCAGTTCAAAGACACGTTCCTGGGCCTGGAACATCGGCCATACGCGCGCGCGGTATCCACTCAGCGCTGCATGCGTGCCGGTGGTAAGCACAACGATCTCGAAAATGTTGGCTATACCGCGCGGCACCATACCTTTTTCGAAATGCTCGGCAACTTCTCTTTCGGTAATTACTTCAAGCGTGAGGCGATCCAGTTCGCTTGGCGTTTTCTTACCGAAACCCTTGGCCTGCCCGCCGAAAAACTCTGGATAACCGTCTACGAGAAAGACGATGAGGCGGCGGCGATCTGGCTGGAAGAAATGAAAGTCGATGCCACGCGTTTCTCGCGCTGCGGCGACAAGGACAACTTTTGGAGCATGGGTGACACCGGGCCCTGCGGCCCTTGCTCCGAGATCTTTTATGATCACGGCGCGGAAATCCCCGGTGGCCCTCCCGGCAGCCCGGAGGCCGATGGCGACCGCTACATCGAGATCTGGAATCTGGTCTTCATGCAATATGACCGGGACAGTTCGGGCAAACTCACTCCTCTGCCCAAGCCCTCGGTGGACACCGGCATGGGTCTGGAACGCTTGGCGGCGGTGCTGCAAGGTGTGCATAACAACTACGATACGGACATCTTCCAGACGTTGATCGCCGCAGCGGCGGAGCTCGCCAAAACACCCTATGGCCAGAGCCTGGAAACGGATACCAGTCTGCGCGTACTGGCGGACCACATTCGTGCCTGTAGCTTTCTGATTACCGATGGCGTGATTCCCGGTAATGAGGGGCGCGGCTATGTGCTGCGGCGCATCATCCGCCGTGCGGTGCGGCATGGGCGCAAGCTGGGTATTGAGGATGCTTTTTTCTATCGTCTGGTGACCCCATTGGCGGCCAGTATGGGCGATGCCTACCCGGAGCTACGTCACGCACAACACGAGGTGGAGCGGCAGTTGCATCGGGAAGAACTCAAGTTTCGCGAGACCCTGCAACGTGGCTTGGATTTGCTCGACGAGGCCATTGGCAAGCTCCCAGTAGGCGCTCCGATCCCCGGTGAAGTAATCTTTCGCCTTTCCGATACCTATGGCTTCCCGGTGGATTTGACCGCGGATATCGCCCGTGAGCGTGCGCTAGATATGGACATGGCGGGCTTTGATGCCGCCCTCGCCGAGCAGCGCCAGCGCTCACGGGTGGCCTGGTCGGGCAGTGGCGCAATAAAGGCCGAAAAGGTCTATCACGACCTGGCCATGCAATTGCCGGCCACGGAATTTCTCGGCTACGGTGGCTGCGATGGCGCCGGACGCGTGCTTGCCATTGTGTGCGATGGCGCTAGTGTGGAAAGGCTACAGGCGGGCGAGGAGGGCGCGATCATTCTCGATCAGACGCCATTTTATGGCGAGTCTGGCGGGCAGGCGGGCGATTGCGGCAAGCTCTTTCATGGGCAGGAGTTGTTGTTTGCAGTAAGGGATACGCAAAAACCCGTCCCGACTCAGCATGTGCATATCGGCAAGCTGGAACGCGGCAGTATTGCGGTCGGCGATATCTTGCAAGCGGCGGTAGATCCTGTAGCCCGCGCTGCTACTGCGGCGCATCACTCGGCGACGCATCTCTTGCATGCCGTTCTGCGTCGGCGTTTGGGCAGCCATGTCCAGCAGAAGGGTTCGTTGGTGACGCCGGAGCGCCTGCGCTTTGACTTTAGCCATCCCGAACCCTTGGGTGCAGCCGAATTGCAAGCCATCGAGCGCGAGGTCAATGCCGCCATTCGCGCCAATGTGATGGCGGAGACCCGCGTTTTGCCTTTAGATGAGGCGCAAGCCCTGGGCGCTATGGCTCTCTTTGGCGAAAAATATGGCGAAGAGGTACGGGTAGTGCTGATGGGCGAGCATTCTCTGGAATTTTGTGGTGGCACGCATGTGGCCGCCCTGGGGGAGATTGGGTTTTTCAAAATTCTGAGCGAATCCGCCGTTGCTGCTGGCGTGCGGCGCATCGAGGCGGTAGCTGGCGATGCCGCGTTGGGCGCGGTACAGCAGGATGAGGAACGCTTGCGTGGAGCTGCAGCACTACTCAAGGCCGCGCCCGCAGAGCTTGATCAGCGTCTGGCGCAAACCCTGGAGCGCCTGCGCCAACTGGAAAAAGAACTGGAGCGCAGCAAGCGCGAATTGGCGGCCTCCGCCGGTGCCGATCTGGCGGCCAAGGTGGAACGGATTCATGATATTCCCGTCCTGCTGCAGCGTTTGGATGGCATGGATGCCAAGGCCCTGCGCGAGGTTTTGGATCGTCTGCGTTCGGAAATCAGCTCGGGCATCATTGTGCTGGCCGGTGTTGCCGACGAGAAGGTATCTCTCCTGGCCGCCGTTAGTAAGGATCTGCACGCCAAGGTTCACGCCGGGGACTTAGTCAATGTGGTGGCGCAACCCTTGGGCGGCAAGGGCGGTGGACGTCCCGACATGGCCCAGGCCGGTGCCGGTCAGCCCGAGGGCCTCGACGCCGCCATGGCCCAGGCCAAGGCCTGGCTTAACGAGAAGATTGCTTCGTAAGCCGGCAGTCTCTCCTGCACTAGCTACTGGTTCTGCCAGGGCTGACCATGACCATGACCATGATCACCTGGTCCGTGGTCACCTTGTCCACGATCACCACGGCCGTGATTACCATGATCTGGTCGCTGATCACCGGGACGATTCCATCCTTGTGGCCCTTGCCCACCCCCATGTTGCCATTGCGCTCCGTGTGGGTACTGCTGGCGATAGGGGCCATGCTCTGGCCCCTGCGGCCGATATTGCTGTGGGATAGGCGGCTGCGGGCGTGCTTGCGGTCGGAAATGCCGCCAGTGCGGATTGCGTGCGTAGTAACCCGCATCGTGTTGTACCCGCTGCCAGTCACCGGGATTCCAGCGCCGTAAGCCCGGTGGCGGGGCGGCAATGGGTCGCCATGGCCCGCGGTACGCGGGGCCCATCCACCAACGATTACCGTAATAGTAGTAGTAGCTGGAGCCGGAATAGAAAATTGGCTGAGAACTACCGTAGGCAGCATATACCCCAAGGTTCGAGAGCCAGACCATAAGCGGCGGGGCGGCAACGACCGCGGGCGGATAATAAGCCGGTGTACCGATATTTAGTTGCAGGTCAATGGGGTCGGCGATGGCGGCACTGCTTGCCGCAAGCAGTGTGGCACTCAATATGGTCGCCGCTAGAGAAAGACGGTTTTTCTCGGTCATGATGCTCTCCTGATAGTGCCCATTCGTGGTCAAGCGTTGCGATTTTGCGCTATGCTCGGACGGGTTTCTTCTTGCTAGGATACGGTTTTGCTGATAGGAAGCGAGCACAAAACTGTGAGTAAACATGAATTTTTGTGTCTTGTCGCGTGATTGACTCGGCTGATCTCGAGCAACTGTTGCGCGCTGTCGCGCGCGGCGACCAGCAAGCCTTTCAGCGCTTCTACCGCGAGACCTCTGCGCATCTATACCCTGTCGCTTTGCGTATTTTACGAGAGGAAGGGCGGGCAGCCGATTGTTTGCAGGACGCCTTCATCAAGATCTGGTTGAAGGCATCAGAGTATCAACAAGGGCGCTCGCCGATCGCGTGGGCAGCCGCCATCGTGCGTTACCAGGCAATTGACCTGTTACGTCGCCTTCCCAAAGACGAGCCTGGTTGGGAGGAACCGGATTGGGAACGCGAAGAGTGGGGCGCAATGGGTGAGGAATCTGCCTTGTACCCAGCGGAACGCAAGCGCCTAGAGGATTGTCTGCAATTTTTGTCGACAGAGCAGCGGCAAGCGATCGTACAGGCATTTTATCGCGCTGCTACCTACGAGGAGGTGGCGACGCAGTTCGGCGCGGCGCTGGGTACGGTGAAGAGCTGGATTCGTCGAGGGTTATTATTGTTGAAGGATTGTTTGCAGCATGAATCTGCGTAAGCACCCGCAACTTGCCGAGCAAATGGCCGCCGCATACGTTATTGGCAGTCTGCGCGGCCGGGCTCGGCTGCGTTTTGCGCGGCTGCTGCAGCAAGATATTGTCCTCGCGCAAATGGTGGAACGCTGGGAGGATGCCTTGTTGCCTGCTTTGCTTCCGGCACGGGCGCAAAGCGCTCCGGCGCGGGTATGGCATGGTATTCAGGCGCAGTTGCCAAAGACGAGGCTCGCTAGGGAGACGTCTCGCCATACGGCACGGGCGGCACAATTACCCTGGTGGCGGCGTTTGGCCTTGTGGCAGGGTGTGAGCGCGGCGCTGGCGGTGGCCATTGTCGTTACCTGGCTCTGGCCCAGCGCGCCGCAAATGCCGATGTTGGCGGTAGTGAACAATAGCCAGGGTCAGGCGACTTGGGTATTCCATGCGAGCGCGCATCACATGCGTCTGGTGACGTTGCGGCATACGGTGATCCCGGCGGATAAATCTCTGCAACTCTGGGCGATAGTGCCCGGAAAGAAGCCTGTATCCATGGGATTGTTGCCGATGCAAGCGGGGGAAACGCCGATCTTGCCCGCGCCAGACGATATGAACCTTTCTCACGCCAGATTGCTCGCGGTAACCATGGAGCCGGCGGGGGGGTCGCCTACCGGGCAGCCGACTGGTCCTATCCTGCTCAAGGCGACAGTCATTTCCAGTTAACTGCGCATCTGAATTTTGCCGCTTTACGTACTAAGCTGTGATGACCGTGTTCATCATTCCTTTTTTCGTCATAGGCAGGAGACTACCATGCAAGAAAATACGCAATCTGGCGCAAATCGTCGTGATTTTCTCAAGAAAAGTGCTCTTTTCGGTTTGGGCTTAGTGGCTGCTGGAAATCTGGTGTTGCCGGCCACGGCGCGGGCAGCGGGAATGGCCGCGAACAGCGAAAGTCATGACCTGGGCATATTGAATTTTGCCTTGAATGCCGAGCACCAGGCGATTGCTGCTTACCAGGTTGGTGCCGACAGCAAACTCCTCAAGCCAGGTCCGTTGAAGCTGGCACTGGAATTTCAGAAGGATCATGAGGCACATGCCGATATCTTGGCGGAGACTATCAAGAAAATGGGCGGTACACCCGTTGCCGCCAAGCTTCCGCTTACGGCTTCCATGGGCGATCTTGCCAAGGCATGGGACTTGCCAGTGGGAAAACTCAAGAATCAGTCGGACGTGCTGCATTTTGCGGCAGGGTTGGAGATTGGTGCGGCGAAGGCCTATTTGGGGGCGGTGAAGCAATTCAGCAATCCAGAACTGGCGCATGCTGCGGCAAATATTGAGGGCGATGAGGCGATGCATTTTGCCACTCTGCGCTACGCCCTGGGGATGAACCCGGTGCCTGCAGCATTTATTTCGGCCATGCCGAACGGGTAATTCGCCTAGCCGATTCTGTTAGGTCGTTTGTTGCGATGGACGTAGAGAAAGGCCGGCAAATACGGCAATCGTGGCACAGAGCAGTATGACCAAGGCCATGGGCATAGCGCTGGGAATGGTGATCAGACCCACGCCCATGGCCGCAATGGCGGCGCTGGCAAACTGTAGGCTACCGAGTAGCGCAGATGCGGTGCCCGCCTGTTTGCCTTGCCCACTCATGGCCAATGCGGTGCTGTTGGGGGACACCAGCCCGATAGAAGCGACATAAATAAAAAGGGGAACGATCAACCCCGCCAAGCCGGAATCGGGTACGAGGCTGGCCAAGACCAAAAGCAGCGCTGCGACAAATTGTATTAACAGGGCCGCGCGCAATAGGCTTCGCGCCGGGTAATGGCGATGCAAGACACGGTTGAGTTGGGAGAGGGCAATCAGACCTAAGGCGTTGAAGCCAAATATCCAGCCAAAATCGTCTGCAGGTACCTTGTGCAAGTCGATAAAGACGAAGGGTGAGCCAGCAATATAGGCAAACATGCCAGAGAAGCTTGCGGCGAGGATGATGGCGTAGGGACGAAAACTGTGATCGCGGAGTAAGTTCGAAAAGCGCGAGAAAATGGCAAAAATGTGCAGCGAGTGATCGGGATCGCCCAAATGCCCGGCCGGCAGGAAGGAAGCGCTGGCAATCAGGCTCAGGAAGCCAAGGGCAGCCAACAGGGCGAAGATCGCCTGCCAACCAAACCAGAGTAGTAAATAGCCGCCCAAGAGGGGCGCAAAAATGGGGGCAACTCCCATGACCAGAATTCATGCGCGCAAAGATGTGGGTAGCGTCCTGTGGGGGAAAAAGATCACGCACCAAAGCACGACCAATGACCGGCCCAGAGCAGGCACCGATTCCTTGTACCAGGCGAAAGACCGCCAACCAGCCGGCGCTGGGAGCGAGAGCGCAGGCGATGGAGGCACCAACATAGAGCGCTAGTGCTATGAGCAATGGTATGCGGCGACCAAAGCGGTCACTGATCGGCCCGAGTATCGCCTGGCCCCCGGAAAAGCCGAGGAAAAAGGCAGCGAGGGTGAGCTGGATTGCGAGTTGGCTAACTTGAAATTCGTGTTGTAGTGTAGGCAGACTGGGTAAATACATGTCGATAGAGAGCGCACCAAAGGCGCTCAGACTGCCGAGGAGAAAAATGCTGCGGCGCGGGTGCAATGTTGCGGTCAAAGAGTTATCTCGGTAAGAAAATTACGTAGGTAGTCAAATCCAATTCGCTCTTGTTCCAGACGAACTCCCTCACCCCAGTGTTTGTCCCGTAATTGCTCGTACAAGGTCAACTCCATAGCATTTAGACGGTTTAAGGTAGCGGTTTCGGGCTTTGTCTCCTTCCCCCACAGCGAGCGATGGGCGAGGAGGGTGTGTTCATCCATTAAAAACGAAACGGTCTGTGGAACGGTTTTGCGCAATTGATCCAGTATGGCAAACCCATGGGTATCGAGGTCCCCCCAGTAATAGACGTGCTTATCGTGTAGCCAGCGCGCAGCAGCAAGATTCTCGAAGCCGTAGCCCGCACCGAAGATCACTATCGCTCTTGGAAATGCTGGGAAAGTCAAAAAATTGATTTCATTTTCGGTGATGAAAACGGTGTCGACCGATAGCGACAGAGCTGCGAAGGCCGGCGCCGTTAGCGTGATGTCCTGATCTTCTGTTCCCGGAAACATGCGCAGGCCAATATCCAATATGCGGAAGCGTACCCGTGTCGGTTTGTCTTGAAAGCCATAGCGTTGGCAAAATCCACCAATGCCAACGTGGGTACTATCGATGGCGTCTTCGGGAAGCGCGCGGTCCAGCAACTCTGCCAGTACAGCGCGGTGGCTTTCGAGCCATTTACTATGAATGCCGGGCAGGTCGAGTTGACGCAAATAAATGCCTGGGCGCGGATGGTCTTGCAGCCACTGGATGACCTCCAGCAAAGATGGCCAGTCCTCCGCTAGTTCCAGGGCGTGCAGGGGGCGTTTTCGTAGCCAGGGGAGCAATGCCGGTTGCTGCACGCGGGTTTGCTCGAGCAGTTGTGAAAATTGTTCCGCGGCACGTCGTTTGCCAATGAAGAGGAGCGCGTCAGTTGGCTGGTCGATCCAGATGGCAGAGGGAATTTCGTTGCTACCGAGAACACGATGATTCACCGTGCGCCATTCAATGCGATAGTGAATGGCTGCGGCGGACAGGGCGCTGATCCAGTCGCGCACCTCGGAAAAGCGCTCGCTCAGTTCGCGGGAATTTGGGCCTTTGATTGGCAGGCGCAGAGGGAAGAGTGCATCTTCTCCATCGGCTACCGCAGCGAGTAATACCCCGCGATCCCAAAGCCTTTGTACCTGCGCTTTGACATCTGCGGGACGGGTCCAGTTCATCCCTGCATCCGTTCTTTTTCGCTGCGATATTCTTCGATAGTCAGGTTGCGTAAAACCGAATTACGCCCCTCTTCATTGTAGACAAATCCAACGCCGGCTACATAGGGTTCGATAATGTGAATTTTTTGTAACGGGGTAACGATCAATAATTGCAGATTGAGTTGGGCAAATAATTGCAGGCCATACTGTGCCGACTCGTCGGAACCACGGCCGAAGGCCTCGTCGATCACCACGAAGCGGAAGGAGCGCGAACGCACCGCGCCCCATTCCAGGCCAAACTGATACGCGAGGCTGGCGGCGAGCACGGTATAGGCGAGCTTTTCCTTTTGCCCGCCAGATTTGCCGCCGGAATCTGCATAGTGCTCATGTTCACTATTGTCTTCGCGCCAGCGTTCACTGGCGGCAAACACAAACCAGTTGCGCACATCGGTGACCTTGGCGGTCCAACGCCGGTCCAGATCGGCATATTCGTCCCGCCCACGGAAGCGTTCGATGATGCGCTTGACCTGTAAAAACTTGGCCTCGGAATACTGCCCGTCCTCGGAGCCCGTGAGTGCGCCTTCGGTACAGGTACGCAATTCGCTCTGAAAGTCACGTATATCGGCGTCGAGGTTCATCTGTGCCTCGAGACTGATATAGCGGCCGGGGTTGTAGTCGATTTGCGTGAGCGACTCGTTGATCTGCGCAATCCGTTCTTTGATAGTCTCCCGTTCACGTGCCAGTTGCGATTGAAAATTGGCGACCTCCCGAATCGTGTTTTCGTTGAGCAGCTCCTTGAAGCGACCCGCAAAGCGCGGCAGGCCATCGGCCTGGAGCTGCTCAAGCATGCTACGGTATTCCGGGGCTGCTGCCAGATGGGCGTCCACTTCGCTGCTTTCCAGCGGCCATGCTGCTTTATACTCGCTCATCGCCCGGATGATTTTCTCTGCCAGTCGTTTGCTCTTGGCATCTTCTCCACCGATGCGCGCATGCAGCCATTCGCGCATGTCATGTTCGCGATTGTCGCAGGACTCTATGGAGATGAGCTGGTTGCCGATGGCATCAGGACGCATTTCGGCAAGGGCGCCAAATTGCTTCTGTTCCGCACCCGCTGCTGCCACTATGGCGTGCGCCTGTTCTTGCATCTCTTGCGCAGAGCTGATTTTTTCCTCAATTTTGGAGCGTTTGTCTTTGCGCTCGTCTAATTGCCTTTCGGTTTCTTGCAGTTGGGCTTCCACTTGGCGCAGTTGTGAGCTGAGGAGTTGCAGCTGATCGGAGCTCGCCTCAAGATTCTGTTTTTCCTCTTCCAGACGGGCAATGCTCAGGGCTAGGGGTTGCCAGTCCAGTTCCCGAAAGTCGTTGTACTCCCCAAGCTTGGATAAGCTGTTAAGGCGATCCCGCAGGGTGTTTTGCTCTTTCTGCAGGGCGCTGATCTGGGCGGCAAGGCCGGCGAGCCGGGTTTGATGCGCCTTCGCCTCGTTTTCCAGCGCCGCAATCTTTTCTGTGTTGCTCCAGCCAAGCACGTAGCGCCGGCGGTCGTCCAGGTGGTGGCGGTCATCTTTTTCATGGCGTTCGCCGGGGGTCTTGATCTGTCCGGCGCGGGTAATGGCTCGCGTTTCGCGACGAAATTGTTCTTGGGTTTGGCAGCAGGCAATGTCGAAACGATGACCGATCTCGCGTTCGATCCAGACATAGAAGGGAGAGTTGGGCTTGATTTGCAGCTTGTGGACCAACGAATCGGGATGGAGACTGGCCTCCGCGCTGCGTGCACCATCGCGTACGCGGAAATACACCAGACGTCCGCGCAGCGAGTTCTGGTCTACCCATTCCTCCACTTGCGCATAATGGCGATCGGGCACCAATAGAGAGAGGCCGAAACCGTGCAGGGCGCGCTCAATAGCTCCCTCCCAGTCGCGTTCCGATTCCCGCACCTGCAGTAATTCGCCGGCGAAAGGCATTTCTTCTTCCGCCAGATGGAGGGCCTGACAGAGCAAGCGGCGCAAGGCGATCTGCTTTTCGTCGATATTGCTGACGCGGGCTTTCAGTCCGGTGATTTCCGCCTGCAACTGATCATGTTCGTCCTTGCCTTGACGGAAGGAGACCTCTGCTTCGGTGAGCGCATTTTGCGCCTGCATTTGCGCATCTTCGCTACTTTCGCGCCAATGGACGATCTCTGCCTGCTGCCGTAAGAAATCTTCCTCATTGACTGCGGGGCGTTGCTGCAAAGAGCCGAGCAGTTCTGCATAGCGGGTTGCCTTGTGTTTGCGCCGCTCGCGCTCATCTTCCTTTTGCTGGATTTCTGCGGCGATGCTGGCAATGCGGTCACCGCCATTTTCGGCGATGCTACGGCGCAGGTCGCGCTCCTCACTTTGCTGCGCACGCCGTTGTTCTTGCAGGCGTTCGATGGCCACCTGCTGGCGGGCTTGGTCCTCGTGCAAGGTGCCAAGACGTTTTGTCAGCAAGTCTAGTTTGATGCTGGCAAACCAGGGGCGAAGGGCATCGCGACAGGCGCGCAGATGGTCTATTGTGATCGATAATTCCTGATGTCGCTCGGTATCAGCGACTAACGGGTCGAGCATTTCGATTTGGCGTTTGGCCTTGAGGACGGCTTCGTGGGCGCGATGGAGATCCTCGAAGTGGGTAATCAGGGCATTGATACGCGGTGCTACGTCGAATGGCTCGAGCATGTGGTCGCGCACAAAATCGGTCAGGTTGCCAACCGACTTCATGGATACCGTTTGATGAAACAGGTCCAGCGCCTGTTCATTGTCGATACCAAAACGGCGCCGGAACCAGGCGCTGTAGGGTGGAAAGCTATCGAACAACTCTACGCCCCGTGCGCGCAATTGCTTACGCAACCCGTTCATTTCTTTGCCAAAACCGGAAAAATCGGCGCTGATGGCGAGATCGCGTTCGCAGGCTGCATAGAGGTGCGCTGGTTGCCCGCCGGCGTCTGTCATCCAGAACACTTGCGCCAGGGTGACGGTTTTGTCGTAGCCAGCGTTGTGAAATACGCCAAGGATTACCGAATAATTGCTGACGTCGCGTAGTGCGACCGGCTTCGCGTTACCCAGACTCTCCTGGCGTTCGGATTTGTAGTAGCCCAGAACATAGGAACGCAGAGTACGTTCGCGACTCTCGGCGCCGGCGGCCTTGTTGTAGGCCACGCGATGGCTGGGCACCAGCAGGGTGGTTACGGCATCCACCAGAGTCGATTTGCCCGAGCCGATGTCGCCTGTGAGCAGGCCGTTTTTGCCGTGCAGATGCAAGGTCCAGACGCGCTGATGGAACGTACCCCAATTGTAGACTTCCAGCCGTTGCAGGCGAAATCCGGCCAGCCGGTCGTCGGCCATAAACTCCAGTTCCAGCGCCTCAGTCATCTGCGTCCTCCACCGCTTGGCCAATTTGCTGGCGGTATTCCGTTAGTCGCTGGTCAAAGTCGGCGAGCCATTGGGCATCGACAAAGGCCTTAATGATGCGCCGCACTTCGAGCATCTGTGGCTGGCCGCGCAGGCGCCGGACAAAGCCAAGTTCGGCGATTTTGTTCAGGCTGGCATCGACCTGGTCAATGAGCTTTACCTCATTGCTGCCGGCCGGCACAAAGATGCGGACCAGCTCCACAACCTCATCGCGCGAGAGGATCAGGCGCGTATCACCACCGCCAGCGTCAAATTCTGCCAATTTTTTGCGCAACAAGGCCAGCAGCAGACTGACGGGGTAGGAGAGTTGGCGGCGAGCTACCAGCCGCGGCGTCTGGATCTCTTCCTCGTCTTCCGGGCGCGAGCGTAAAAATGCGTAGCCCTCTGCTTCGTCAAGCTGCAAATCCAGACCGAGCACGGTTATGTAGTCCCGCACCTGAGCTTGCAGTTGCAGTAGCGCATTCCACAAGGCTGGGCTCTCGTCCCGATACAGTACACCCTTGAGCAGGGGGACGAGTACGGAGGAGAGCTCCTGGGTCGCGTTATCCATTTTCAATTTCTCAGCAAAATGATGCGAGGCAGGGTGGCCTTGCGGATTTCTCCCGACGCCGTCTGCCAACGGATGTGTTCCTGTACCATATCGTCTACCACTGTTTTTGGCCACTCGCTCGCCAATTGCAGATAGACCACCAATTCTGCCAGACCCTGCTGCAATGGGTGCTGATCCAGCAATTCTGCGAGACTGATCTGGCTGTGACTTTGCAGTGCGTGGCGAATATTGCCTGCCAACTCCGCACGATTCACGACGATTTGTGCATAGAGGGCTGCGGTGTCTACTTCGGCATCACCCTCTTCGAGCGCGACTTCGGCGATCACAGGACGCAGAGGAGGGCGATACAGGCTGCGTTCCAGAGGGAGTTCGATGGTGGCGGAGGTTTCGTCTAGGGCGAGGAATTCGCCTTTGGGTTGCTGTTCGCGTACTGCAAGCGCCTGATTTTCGATCTGGTGCAGGATGTCCATGATACGGCGGTTTTCCAGCCAGGCGCGGTCGTCAAGAAAACGTCGGAGCTGCTCCGATAGCATGGCCACCGTGCGCTGGGTATGCTCTCCGGCCTCCAACCAGTCGTAATGGACCCGCTGCAGGCGAGCCTCTGGTTGCATCGACTGGATGGGTGCCAGAGACAGCACATGCTCCAACATCTGCGTCAATTCCTCTTGGCGCGCCTGGGACATGAGAAAATCCCAGAACGCGCGAAAGCTCTTTCCCTGGTCGGAATCGGCAATGGTATCGCGCCTGCCCATGATCTCTTCCAGCAACGCGCCTTTCGCGCCATCCCACAGCGCAATGCGTTCGCGCACCTGACGGTCGAGGTTGCGGAAGTTATGTTCTACCTCGCGAAAATCGGTCAGTAGTTCGCGCGCCAGTTGCAAAAACTGCTGAAAGCGATCTTTCAGACCGGTATCGTCCAGGAGAGGAATGTCTCCGGCCAAAATGCGCTCGATTTCGCTGTCAATTTCGTCGCGGCGTTTTTGCAGCTCGCTAACGCGCAGCTCGGGATCTGTCTGGCTTCCTTCACGCATTTGCTGTAGTAGATCAAATAACGTGAGCAGGCGCGATTCGGTGCCAACAAAGCTGCGCGTGGTCAATCCTTCGAGCCAGGAAAGAGCCTTTTCGGTGGTGGGCGTCAGATCAAAATGCGCTTCGTCGGTGCCGGCGGGATAAAATTTCCGTAACCAGCCTTTGCTATCGTCGGCCCAATCATTGAGATAGCTCTGCGCCGTACCGGGAAAGCTCTCGCTTCCCAATTGCTCGCGCAGGGCGAACAATTCGTCTTCCAGTGCCTCAACCAAATCCGCCTGTGCCAGATTGCGGACGTGGGGAACGATAAATGCCCGATGCAGAAAGCTGGCAACCAGCGCTGCGTGCTGGGCACGCAGCAGCCGCCAGGCGGGATGATTCTGCCGCAGTAGCTCCAGGGTGGTGTAATCGAGGGGCATGCAGGTATGTTTACGGGAGATGTATGTCGCGCGCGGTCTGCACAAGTTGCAGCAGCGCGGGAGCGACGTTCCATTGCTGCCTGCGTTCGGTAAGAACACTGATCGTTTTCTTGTTCAAGCGCAGAACCACTCCCTCGTGCGTGAGGCCATCCGGGCCCTGGAAACTGACGCGGTCACCGCGGGTGAAACTGATCATGAGAGTCGTCGTGCGTTCCTGGGCGATGAGCTGCAAGCGCTCGACAATCAGGTGATTGAGAAAAAGCAGATCTTCCTCTCCCAGGCGCTTGATGGCCTCGACAGCGGAAACGCGGTTGGTGATGTTGACAGTGCCGGTTTTCATAGTCGGATGACCACCATCAATCCTCGAGCGTACTGATATCCTGCGTGATTTCTTCACCGCGGGCCTGGGCGCGTAGCAGGCGACGCATAATTTTGCCGGAGCGCGTTTTGGGTAGAGCATCAACGAAATGGATATCGTCGGGGCGGGCGATGGCACCAATCATATCTGTCACCTGAGAGCGCAGCGCGGCGCTGAGTTGATCATGATCATCTCCCTGATGGGCGGCCTTGAGGATGACAAAGGCGGAGATGGCCTCGCCCTTGATCTCGTGCGGTACACCGACCACCGCCGCCTCGGCAACGGCGGGATGGGCCACAAGTGCAGACTCGATCTCGGCAGTGCCTAGTCGATGGCCGGAAACATTGAGCACGTCGTCAATACGACCCATCACCCAAAAATAGCCATCACCATCGCGCCGGGCGCTATCTCCGGCGATGTAGTAGCGATTCGCGAACTTGCTCCAGTAGGTTTGTACATAGCGTTCGGGGTTGCCCCAAATCCCGCGTAGCATCCCTGGCCAGGGGCGATCGATGACCAGATAGCCACCTTGGTCGGGAGTCGTGACTTCTACCCCTTGCTCATCTACGATCTTGGCGGAAATGCCCGGTAGGGGCAGGGCGCAGGAACCGGGTTTGTTGGCACTCACACCGGGTAGCGGGGCGATCATGTGCCCTCCAGTCTCGGTCTGCCACCAGGTATCGACAATGGGGCACGTGCTGGCACCGATACTGTCGCGATACCAGATCCACGCTTCCGGATTCATGGGCTCGCCCACACTGCCGAGCAAACGCAAGCTGCTCAGATCATGTTTCTGGACCCAACTATCACCCATCTTCATAAACGCACGCACGGCCGTGGGCGCGGTGTAGAGGACGCTGATGCCGTGGCGCTCAATCATGGACCAAAAGCGATCAGGATGCGGGTACATCGGCGCACCTTCGTACAGGAATACCGTGGCACCATTCGCTAGCGGCCCGTAGACTACATAGCTATGGCCGGTAATCCAGCCGACGTCGGCAGTACACCAATAGATGTCTTCGGCGCGTAGATCAAAGGCCCAATGACTGGTAACTTTTGTCCATAGCAAATAGCCGGCACAACTGTGCAAAATGCCTTTCGGCTTGCCGGTGCTGCCCGAGGTGTAGAGGATGAAGAGAGGATGCTCGGCGGGGAAGGGGGTGGCCGGACAATCCGCCGATTGCCCATTGACCGCGTCGTGCCACCACAGGTCGCGGCCATCCAGCATGTCGACCTCGCTACCAGTGCGCTGCAACACGATGACGCGCTCCACCTGGTGTTCCTGCTCACGTAGCAGGGCCTGATCGGCATGACGCTTGAGGGGGACGATTTTTCCGCCACGGAAGGCGCCGTCGGCGGTAAGCAATAGCTTTGCCCCAGTGTCTTCCAAACGGTCTTTCAGGGCCTCGGCAGAAAAACCGCCAAAGACTACCGAATGTACGGCGCCGATGCGTGCGCAGGCGAGCATCGACACCACCGCTTCGATGACCATGGGCATATAAATCACCACCCGATCGCCTGCCTCTATGCCCTGGGCGCGCAGGGTGTTGGCAAAAATGCTCACCTCACGATGTAATTGCGCATAGGTGAGAGTCTTAACGCTGCCATCTTCGCCTTCCCAGATCAGCGCCGCCTTGTGTTTTTGCGTGCCATGCAAATGCCGGTCGATACAGTTGGCGGCAACGTTGAGTCTGCCATCGGCAAACCAGCGGTAGAAGGGCGCTTCGCGTTCGTCCAGAATCTGGGTGAAGGGCTTGTCCCAATGCAGGTGTTCCCGCGCCAATGTGCCCCAAAACTTTTCCGGATCCTTCTGCGCCTCTGTCTGTAGGCGCTGATATTCGCTGTGATCGATGTTTGCGCTCGCCGCAAAATCCTCGGGCACAGGAAAAAGGCGCTCTTCGCTGAGATGGGAATCGATGGGTGTTGTCATGATCTTTGTCGTCGCAGCCTAATTATCCATTGATGGTAAGACCTCGGCGGGCGACTGGCAAACCGCCACTGCGGATACACACGAAACGATCCGGCGCAATGGCAGCGATCAATGACGTTGCAAGAGGATCACCGTACGGCTCGCGCGGGAACAAGTTGTTGCCAACTGGTGCAGGAGAGGGAAGTCCTTGGCGCTCACGAGAAAATTGGGCAGGGTCAGGGCTTGTCGAATCGTTAGCACCTTGCCCAGGAATCGATAGGTCAATCGATAATCGCCGACGGCCGAATGAAGGGCCTCATCGTGCGGCAAGAATACCGGCTGATAGCCGGTAGGCAGGACCAATCGGGTAACGCTGACCTGGCGCGTAGGCGTCAACAGGCTCGCCTGCTGACGCTGCGTTTGCCCGGTAAAGGCGAGCAAGCCATGATCCAACAGATTGACGGGAGTCAAGGCAATGCGCTTACCCGGCGGAAAAAGCCCCAGGGTGCTTGCTCTGATCCGAATGCCGAGCGGCTTCTGAGATTCTCGACGCTGCGCAAAGGCGATGTCTTGCAGTTGGCCCAGGTTACCTTGGGTGTAAAAGGAAGATGCCATACTCTTCCACAACAGGCGGCCATGCAGCCCGGCAAGACCGCCGCGCGTTTGCGCCGCCAGATACCCTCGATACCAACTGGTTTGCAGCAGATTGCCGTCACCGTTGCGATGGAGTTGGATGGTGGAACGGGTGACGACCAGGGGCGTGCTGAGACTTGGCATGGGCGTGCGCAGAATCTGCGGCTGAGAACCGGTAATCAGCACAGGCCGGCCAGCGTCGGCGATGGGAAGTTGGTCGATGTCGTGGTGGCGTACGCTGGGGTCCAGGAACAATTTCTGCTGCGGCAGATAGACTAAGAAGTGACTGAAAGCAAAGGGACTCGGTGCTGGCCACAGGTGAAAACGCGCGTTGGTGGACAGCATGGCGGGTACTGCAGGAATCCGCACGGCGTGCAACATAGCGCAAAGCAAAGCGGCGTTGCTGTTGCTATCCCCGAGTCCACGCGCGAGCGTAGCGCTGGCGGCTAGGGGGCGAAAACCGGCGTCCGCGTAATTTACGGAAACGCTGTGCATATGGCGTTGAAACCAGAGATAGATTTTGCGCACTGCCGCAATCCCGGAGTCGGAACCAGCAATCTTCCTCGCCAGATTTTGAATGTTGGGGCTGATCCGCATCGCGGGTTGCGCGAGCTGGTTATACGCCTGGGCAATGACCTGCCAATTTGGCGCGGTGCTGAGAACGGCGAGGGGCGAAAATTCGCTCAGGGCTGGTGAACCCGCTGGCGGATAGGAGACGTGCAAAAGTTGCGTGCTGTAGCTTTCGCCGTTGCTATCGCTGTGACGATGCCAATGATGTCCCTGCACGCCACTATAGATCTTTTCCCCCGCTGGCACTTGCAAGGAAACTTGCCCCCGCAACAGGGCAATGTTGGGAGCAATGAGCATGCTGGCGGCATAAATGCCGGGCAAATAGGCATGTTGATAGTCAATCCGATAGCGAACGTGCAAGGTATCGCCGGGTGCGACATTGGGAAAAACCAGACTCAGTTGTCTGCCATCACTCAGGAATGGCGCATGTAATGCGCCCGCCGTGGACTGGCTGAATTCTGCATCCTTGGGCACCAGATAGCGCCGTTTCTGGGGCGTTTCGGTGTATGCGTATAGTACCTGGACGTGGGCAAAATTGGCCGGATAGAATAT
The DNA here is from genome assembly GCF_041146875.1 of Acidithiobacillus sp. IBUN Pt1247-S3. Lineage (NCBI taxonomy): Bacteria > Pseudomonadati > Pseudomonadota > Acidithiobacillia > Acidithiobacillales > Acidithiobacillaceae > Acidithiobacillus > Acidithiobacillus sp. IBUN Pt1247-S3. The sequence goes on from NZ_JBFRXP010000009.1 coordinate 84,432, forward strand.
GGAAAATTGCGATTGCGAAGCCACTCCGGCCGGGGTAAGCGGCGCAATGACCCGCGTTACGGTTTCGCTGAAACTACCATTTTTTTGCACGGTAATTTGGCTATTGGCCTGTAGGAGTTGGTAATTCTCGACAGGATTAGGGGGCTGTGCCATCGCAGCCATAGCATGGAGGAAGAATAGGGCGCCGCAAGCCAGTACGCTGAGAATTCTTGTCTGCATTGCGCCCTAGCCTTTATTACGGGTGAAGAGAAACGCGGCTTGCTGTGCCGTATAGTCCGCAAGCAAAAGCCGTCGCAGGGCAGGATATTGCTTCGGATTATAAACGACGCGATTCAGGCGCAAACGATACTCTGCTTGCAAGACCAAGCCATGTAGTTTGATTACAGACGAAAAGCTTCCGGCCGCATTGTGCATTCGCGATGCTGGCGGAAGGTACAGCGGATGATAACCCGCGGGCAATTGCAAATCCGTCTGCCAACGGATCTGCCCCAAATAAATGGTGACCGGGTGCTTGCGCGCTTGTGGTCCTACCACTTGCGCCAGGGCTACCGTTGGTGATGTTCCGGCTCCCAAGCCTGGCGTAAGATAGGGGCCGGCAGGGAGCACGAGGCTCAATTGCTGACCCAGGCGCGTGTAGGCAGGGGTCTGCCAATGGGCACGGAGTGCAAAGGGTTGATCGAGCAAATTGGGGTCACTCGGTTGAAAGCTGCCATTTCCGCCTCCCTGATTTTGCAATACCGCCGTCATTACCCGCGGATACGATGCTGGCGGCAGGGAAGCAAAGGTCTCGCGGTACATCCACGCCCACCAACCACGGGCCTGCATCTGCGCTGTGCCTTGCAAGGTGCCATTGGGCAGCAATGTAAGCTGGGCTGTGTAGCGTAGCTGATTATTCTCGGGTTCGGCGCCGGGCGTGCGGGCAAGATGGGAATGCGGGCCGGTAATGAGCGCGGGCTTATCGCGCTCGCCCACGGCGAGCTGCCTTGGGGTTTCAAATTCGCCGGTGCTGTCCAGAAAGATCTTGCGTTCTGGTGCGTAATCTATCGCGTGATTAAACCAAAAAGGCGTGGGTAGCGGTGGCAGCGAAAAGACCTGATTCCAGTTGATCAAAACGGGATATAAAGGATGACCGCGTGCCGCAAATAACGCCTCAAGCAGGGTTGCATGTGCCTTACAATCACCGTACCGGGTAGCCAGTGTCTTTTGCGCAGAGATCGGTACATATCCGCCAACGCCGAGTTCCAGGCCAACATAGCGAATATTTTTGGATACCCAAGAATATAGCGATTTTTGTGCTTGCCAGCCTTGTTGCTTGCCGCTGATTTGTGCTGCAGTGTGACGTAACTCTGGGGTGAGTGCGGCCTTGCCCTTGGCGCGTGTCCAATATGCCTGGCCTACTGCGGCCCAACTTGGGAAGGAACTCAACTCAAAGAGAGGGTCGAATTGGCGTTCACTTACCGTAGCCGGACCGGGGTAGCTGGCATGGTGTACGGTGACGCGCGCAGTGAAAATCTCTTCCTCGCCCTTTTCTTGACGCTTCAGTTGCCAGGGTCCAGTCACTGCCGCACGCAGATGCAAAGCGCTGGGCGCTACGACACGCACTTCATAGTTACGCGCACTGAGGGTACTGGGAATCTGCCACAGGGCAGAATATTGCCCAGGGAAATAGGGGGTGTGCTGTATCTTTTCGGTGATTAAATGAAAGCGATCCCCGCGTTGTAGTTTTGGCAACTCGATGCTCAATTCTTGTGCGTGACTATACATGGGGGCGCCTGCTGCGGCCGCCACCGGACGTCGGTAGATAGCTTGCGCAGTTATGGGTATTTTTTGGCCGGAGGGCGTGCTTACCCATGCCCGCACGACATGCAGGCTCCCCATTTCTGACGAATATTGTAAGGTAAAGGGGTTGAGTGCGGAGGTGAAATTGCTATTGCGTAGCTCCCAGACTTGCTTCTGCCGCACGCGATAGCTGCCGTTTTTTTTCACACGCACGGTTTCGTGATTGTATAGCAGGCGTACGGGCGAGCCACTAATGTTTTGGTTTACCGGATGAAACCCAGTATTGGCAGCGGCAATACCTGGGATGGTCATGCTGCAAAACAGCAGCGTCGCGAGTAGCGGGTGGGAACCGCTTTGCCTCGATGGATGCAAATGCACGCGGAGAAAATCGCGAGGGGTATTCATGCTGAGCCAATCTTCTGCGTTTGTATACTGCGCATGATTTTTTTGCGTAAGCTTTCCTGCGCAAGAAGAAGTCTTTCTTTTTCCGGTGAAACCATTTGGTATTTCCCAACTATGGATACCAGATCACCGTAGTGCAGCAGATGAAACATATGCTCTGCGTTTTTGTAAGGCATTTCTACACAACCAGCACTCTGCGGCCAACCATAGCTTTTACGCGGGTAAAAATGAATCGCCCGACCATTGTAGAAATAATTGACAAAACGGACATTGGGCGCGACATACTTTTGCCAATAGACCAAATGCCCATGATAATGGCCGCGTTGCTTGGAGGACAAGGTGAGATACTCGGCTTTGCTGATGGGAACGGGAAAGGTGCCGTGCATCGTCGTGTCGGCAAGACGCTGATACACCGGCCAGGTTCCATCTGGCGTGGAATGTAACACACCGGTATTGCAGACGGAGTGATATTTCCAGTGACCGCGCCAGTGCACGGCCGTGGCGCTGGATGGAAGTACCTGCCAGACCCGCAATTGCTCGGGGTGATGATTCTTGCGAACCTCAACCCACTGAAAAGGATAGGGGTTCTGCGGAATATTGCCTGCATCCAAGCGGTCGACTAGCGTCGCAGTAACGCGACCGCGTGAAATGTTATTGAAGGGCAGGATATGAGTCGCCCGTTCAAATTGAATCACGCCGCTACGAAACTCCGGGTTCATGGCTGAATGTCCCCAGGTATTGGATAGCCTTTGCAGGGTTGGCGGCACTACCACATCCCAAGCAGCCACCGTGTGCTCGCCACCATAGCGCCCCATGTAGCTACCATACACGACGTGCACATAGCCGTAGCGCGCCAGTTTCTGCCATACCCACTGCCAGCCGTGCGGGCTGGTGGCTACGCCATCTGCGGCAAGAACGTTGCCCGAAAAGCCGCCCAGCACGGGTAAAATGCATAGGGTAAGGATTTGCTTGCGGAACAGGGGTGGCGCATTGCCCGACACTCAGAGCCCGCCCTGGTATTTGAGCGAAATCTCATGGCACTGGGGGCAAACAAACACGCGTACGGCCATTTTCTTCTCGAAGGCTTCCTCTGCGTCATCCGCCATTTGACCCGCAACCATTGCGGCACCCGCGCCCAGAATGCCGGTCAGTCCCCCCATACGTATGCCGTGGGAGCCCTTATCCTCCATGCCAGCCTGACAAGCGGGGCAGTTCACGGCTGGCATCTCTTCCTTTCCAAACCCAAACATTGCGGCGTCCTTTTGTGTGTAGTGAATGACAATTGATTGACCATTTGCAGTGCGGGATGGTTCCCGCTGGCTCGCAAACCCCTTGCGTTACCAATCAAGATCTAGCTGAAGCACGTTACCCGGGGAGTTTGTGATGTATCGGAGGAGAATCCGGTACATGTCGGCATCAAAGATAAGCGGATTATCGAGCGCTGTCGATTCTCCGGTTTCTTTGTGAATCATGCCCATTTGGCGCCACCGATCAAAGACATGGATGTAGAAACCATCGTTTTCCTCGGGGATACCGATTGGTCCAGAATATGGCCAATGCTGAATCTGCATGACCTGTAGAGCATCGTACAGCCTCTCGTCATGTTGGATTGCGGACTCTTGCCCAATGCAGGCGCCGAGACAACGCTTGATCTGGAATCCAAAACAGGAGCCAGTTCCGTTTTGTAATCCCAGGCGAATATCACACAGCCTCGATTTCTGGGCCAAATGCTTGAGCGCAGCTTTGGCGCTACGACGATTGGCAAATGTTCCATAACAGACACCGGGACGTAGTTCTGCACCATGAATAATTTTTGGTGGCTCCGTGCCTGGTCCTTCCCAGAAAATCGTGCAGAAGTCTTTTTTCTGGCGTAATATACGGTTATAAATAGGTTTTCTTTCTTTGACCAAGCGCGCCTCGAGCAATAGTGCACCGAGCTCATCGGCTGTCTCTATCCATTCGATATGCTCGACTTGCTGGGCTATGCGAAATTCTCGATCCTGATGAAAGTCATTACGAAAATGATCCAAAACTCGCTTGCGTAAATGAATGCTTTTTCCGATATAGAGTGGTAGTTCGCTTTTTCCCAAGAAAAGATACACTCCCGGACGATTCGGAATGCTTTCAATCTCTTGCGGATCAATATTGGGCGGGAGACTCTCTTGTTGCCACTGAGTTTTGCACGCATGTACAAGATCATCATAGCGCTGCTCGGCCATGCGATGGATAAATTCTGCTACCACACGGGCATCCCCCAAGGCACGGTGGCGACTGCTGCAAGAGATCGCTAGGCGGTCCATGACGGCATCCAGCCCATGTCGCGCCTCGCTGGGAAACAATTGTCGAGACAACTTGACACTGCATAAAGTTTTCGCCTTGAAGGGTATTTCCGCGCGCAGAAAGGACTGGCGTAAAAAAGCGAGATCGAAGCGCGCATTGTGGGCGACGATGATATGACCTTGAAGCTGCGCTGCGAGTTGCTCGGCAAGCTCCTCGAAGCGCGGCATGCCGTGCAGCATCTGCGCGTGAATCCCGGTTAGTTTGCTGATGTATGGGGAAACGGAGCAGCCAGGATTTAATAGCTGAGTCCATTCTCGCGGCTCTTCGTTTTGGGAGAGAAAAACAATGCCAACTTCCAGAATGCGATCCTGTTGCGGGCGCCCTCCGGTCGTTTCCAGATCTACGCAGGCAATGGGCTGACCAAGATCGGCGAGCAATTGGTCAAATGATGCGCGGCGGTTCTTCATGTGCATAGTGTAGTTGGAACGAGGCAACCGCGAAGCTCCGTAGCGGCAAAACTGTAATTGCATTCATGGGGCATAAAGGCTATGATCTGCCTCCATCATCGGGGCGGTAGCTCAGCTGGGAGAGCGTCGCGTTCGCAATGCGAAGGTCGGGAGTTCGATCCTCCTCCGCTCCACCAATGAGTAGGGCTTGGGTAGTCACCAAGCCCTTTTTGTTTGCCCAACGTTTTTTGCGCGTATCCAGTCTTCAACGATGGTAACGGAGCAAAAATTTGCCCCGTTTACGAACCTTATGAAACGAGATGTATGACTAGTGCTTAGGGAGCTGCGCGTCTGCGGCGGATTTGCGCTTGCGCACCCGCAACACGATGTCGACTTCTTCTAGCTCCGTGTCTTCTGGAAGCTGCGGTTGCTGGGCAAGACGCAATTGTTGTGCAGGGATATCCAACAAGTCACCAGTGTCGACATAGTAATAGTGGTGATGCGGGGAAACATTGGAGTCGTAGAATACCTTGCCGGGTTCCACGATGACCTCCCTTACCAACCCATGTTGCACGAAAAGGCCAAGCGTATTGTAGACTGTTGCTTTAGATACGACGGCATAGTCTGCATTCACCCGCTGCATGATTTCTTCTGCGGAGAGATGCGCATGCTGGGCAAATAAAATATAACCAATCTCCACCCGCTGACTGGTCGGGTTTACGCCTGCATCCCGCAGTGTTTCCAAAACTTCCTGCTTGTTCATGCTTTCGCTGTTCATTTGCTTGTTCCAGTGCAACTCTATACTGAGTTTAATATATTACTCTTTGTTCGCCAGGGGAAGCCCGTAGGGCGCAAGATCCAGACTTGTTGGGCGGCCCAGTACCAGATCGCGAACCAATTCGGCGGTGATCGGGGCGGTAGTGAGTCCATAGCGAAAATGACCGCTGGCGATATACATGCCCGGATGATCCGGCACACTGGTGATAAAAGGAATGTTGTCAGGACTACCAGGGCGTAAGCCAGACCACTGTCGGGTAACGGCGTAAGAGCGACTGGGGGGAAATACGCGATGCGCAAATGCCAGTAGTTCGTTTGCGGCAGTAGAGGTGCAGGACTTGTCAAAGCCGGCCTCCTCACTGGTACTGCCGATCAGTAGCTGTCCGTCCCGCCGTTGTACTAGGTAATGTGTTCCCTCCAAGACTATTTGTGGAAGGGAGTTTGCTTGTCCTTGCAGTAATAGTATCTGGCCGCGTACTGGACGTATCGGCACTTGGATGCCTAGCTGCGCGAGGATTTTGGCTGTCCAGGGGCCGCCGCTGACCAAAACTCGATCGGCGCGAACCCCCACATTGCCTGTTTTCGCTACCCAATATGTCCCATCTCTTTTGATCTCGGTGACTTCGCTGTTGTCTCGGATGTGGACACCAAGCGACGAAACATATTTTACCAAGCCTGCGAGCAGGCGTGGGTTACGCACTTGCGCCACCTCTTGGCAGAAGAGCGCGGTGTCTGTGCGGAGCATGGGGGCGAGTTCGCGCATTTGCGTAGCCGTGTGCCGTTGCCAATGCCAGCCCCAGGACGCTCCCCACTCGATAACATCTTCCAGCAACGGGAATTCTTGGCTATCAAGAATCCACATCCCACACGCCTGCCATTCTGGATCGATGTGCGAAGCCGTGTGGATCTCTTCGGCAAAGTCTCGATAGCGTCGCATGCCCTCCCAGGCCAAACGAAGTAGTGCAGGGCGGTATCGCCAGGCGTGTAAGGGGCTCAGGATGCCGCCGCCCGCCCAGGATGCCTCGCGGCCAGCGGAGCCACGCTCCAAAACAGTCACTGCCATGCCCGCCTGGGCTAAACGCAAGGCCGTGCTCAGTCCGATAACGCCTGCCCCGATGACGACCATATCTGCGTGTTGCATGCGCGGCCTAGAAGTCGATCCGGTAAAAGATGTTAGCGCCATCCTGGGTGCCGCTTTCCGTTTGAATTTCCACATGCCGGGTTATCGAATAGCGTAACCGTGCAATGGTACCGTCACCGAGCACAGACTGACCGACGCTAAAATAGAGATTGGGCGTTATATAGTGACCAAGGGTGACCATGTCAGCCGCTAGACCGCCGCTGTTGCCACTGGAGCTTACGCCAAAATCAATACCTGTACTGTTTAGACTGTTGCCCAGAACCGCTGCGCGTCCAGCAGAAAATAGCTGTCCTGCCGCGGCTGAGAGCACGGCATCCTGGCTTTGTAGTCCAGTGCTTGGGGTTCCAAGTATCAGGTAAGAGAGGATATCGTTCTGCGCCATGCTCGGTTTGGAGTATAAATTGACAACTGGGTGGCTCAAGTTGCCTGTCACTTGTACACCGGCCAGAATCGTTTCGTTGTCTACCGCAAAACTATCACTATTCTTGATGCTGCGCACTGCGAGTACGTCAAGGCTTGCCGCCTGTGGAGCGCCATTGAATAAAATTTTACCTTTTTCGAAGGTTAATGAGTTGCCATAGATCTCATATTTTCCATCAACCATCTCCAGTGTCCCTTGAATCAGCGGTGTGGTGGATGGCGGGAGCATGCGCAACTGCAAATTTCCTTCAAGGTTGGCAGCTAAACCACCGATGAGCACCTTGGCATTTTTCCCGAGCCCAATGTGAATGTCCACCGCCAGTTCAGAGGGTGTAGTGCTGGTCTTTTTCTCGTGGACAAAAACCACATCACTCGATGGTTTGGGACCACCAAAATCCGTGCCTAAAATCCGCAGCCGTGTTGTTTCGAGTTTTCCCGTGACCTGTAATTTATTTTTCTCATGTTGAATACTAATCGTTGGATTAATGGCGGCCTGTACCTGTGGTAAATTTAATGCGAGAAAATTCTCTCCGGTAATATGGATCTGGTAGGGAATACCCTGGCTAAAAGAAATATCGCCATGGCCGTGCAGACTACCGGAGCCAGAGTGCACAGTCAGGCCTTGCAAGAGCAAATGGTCGCCATTGCCGGTTACATCAGCAGAAATATCTTGCAGATGTAATCCTGCCTCGGGGATATAACAACCCAGGCCTGAGGCATTGGCGCGCCCTTGCCAAAGAGGTTTACTCCAGGTTCCAGACGTCCGGAGATCGACGTTGATATTTCCAACTGGGTCAACGTCGATGTTTCCGGTCGGTAATTGGGAAAGAAGGAGTCCAGGAACGTGCCCCGTAACTGTGGCCTGTATTGGTTGTTGCTGAGGTGTTTTCCATGGGAGTTTTAGAACGGCTGGGCTACTAGCTTCTAGCTGAACCTTACCCAAATGATCTGCCAAGAGCAGATTGCTTTGCATTCTCAGCCCATCTTTCTGCCAGTGCAGATTCCCAGCGAATTCGTTTACCGCAACTTGATGCTTCGTCTCGCCAGCTTCCCAATGCAGTGCAGTATCTTTTACCCCCCAATCGGCGTTAAGTTGGCACGTGCCATCACAATGACCATGAATTTGTGCATTCCATCGACCGCGAATCCCAGCATGTAGTTCGCTGTCCCAAAAATCCAGCGGTAGTGCTTGCGCAGTCGCGTCAATGTCGCCTTGTGTTGGCAGTGGTCCATAGTTTCCGGTGACTCGTATGCTGGCACCATTTGCGCCATCGACGCGTAGATTATTGATGCTCGCGCGCCCCTGTTTCCACTCTATGGTGCTCGGTTGATATAAGCTCCACTGGCCCAGGCTGGCTCCGTGGAACGCTAACTTCAACAGGTCCAGCTTCCAGTTGGACGCGTGCTTCTGCAATATGCCCGCAAGTTTTAACTCACGTTTTTGGCCATCCTGCGCTGCAAGACGAATATCTGCTTGCTGCAAGGAGCCAGATACGACGCTTTGCAAATCGATCGTTTGTCCGTGTATGGCAAGGCCGGTTGCGTTAAGTTTTGCCTGTACTTTGTTCATCCCGGTAAGTGAGCCATCGAGATCAATATGTCCCAGGGCAACTTTTTGATAGTGCAAATGATTTCCCTGGAGATGTAGCTCTCCTTGCCAATTCTTGCCGTCCTGTGCTACCCATCCGTTTATTCGGGTATCGCCATTTGCGCCGGGTAATATGCCCGACCAGCGATCCACTTGAGCTGCAATTTTCAGGCGCTGCGCCAGATTGCCTTGCGCCTGCAATCGCAAACCGGGCCCCTGAAGCGTGGCCTGTTTCAGTTGCCAAGTCTTTCCCGCGAATTGTAGATCTCCGTTGCCTTGAATTTTTTGCAGATAGATCTGGCTGGGCAATACGTTCCATCGCACTGTTCCCTGCCAACCTTGTGGGTAGGAGTTCGCGTCGATCTGGAGATCAGCAGAAAGCTGTCCAGGAAGGGCAGAAGAAATGATCTGTAGCGGGATTTGCCGGAACGCCAGTTTGCCACGCACCGATTCTGCCTTGCCGAAGGTTGCCCGCACTTCGGAACGTAGAAGTTTTCCTTGTAGGAAATGTCCTGCTAACAATAGCGTTATGGCTTTATGAGCGCCTTCGAAGTTGGCATTGAGCCCACCTTTTTCGGATTCTATGGCCAACGAACCGTGATATTTGGATTCTGTACCAGCCGCGTCCCAGGCGACGTGGATAGCTGTTTTGCCGAGAATTTTTGGCATTTTCTCCCAGGCAATATCTCTCAGGCTACCCTTCGTGGAGTAGTCGCCGTGTTGTGCCTTCGGTAGACGAAACGTGAGATCTCCACTGATAGGTCTGGAAAGCATTGAACTAATGAGTTGTACTTTCGATAACTCCACTAACTGCGGAGAGATTGTGGCTAATCCACGTATTTTGCTATAGCTGTTTGCCTGGCGCAGGGCTACAGTGATGGGTCCACCATATTGATCAGCGGAGAGGCCGTGCCAATCCAGTTGCATAGTTACCGATGTAGCCTTCGGTTTGGCTTCTTGCCAAGTAGCATCAAGAGTAACGTTTCTTTCTGCCAGTTCGCTACTCCCGGTAACAGTTAGTTTGCCAAATGATCCCTGTGTTCGTAAATTACGAATTTGGATTGTTCCATGTTGCCAAGCAAGTTTCTCGCACTCTCCTTTGTCTAGAGAAAAAGTTTCCTTTCCATTTTGATAAATTCTCAGGTTATCGATCTGCAACGGCGCAACGCGTAAGCTAAAAATACTTAACCAATCGGGTATTTGTGGCATTGCCAGATTCAGTGCTGTTTTGCTGGGCTTGGCTGGCGGAAGCCAGACCTGGGCACTTTGTAAGGTAATCGATGAGAATTTCGCTTCTCCCCATAGTAATGCGACAGGTTGAAAGCCCCACGAGAATTCCTGCGCCTTGATTTTCATGTTGCCGTGGACATAGGATATGCCCTGCAAGCGCAAACCATGCGCTATATTTCCGTGCAGGGCGCGATAATGAAGCCCAGGTACCAGCGCCAGTGCCCAGTTCGCGCCCGCACTGGTGAGAAAGAGCCATGTGAAAAGCACAAAAATGCTGATGATGGGCAATAATAATCCAGATAAAAATATGCGGTATAGTATTGCCCATCCACGCATCAGAAATTAAATCCCACGGAGAGCGCTACGCGAACGGCGGGAGCACGAGGTGCGATTAAGGGGTGTGCAAGGTCGAGTATTATGGGGCCGACGGGAGAATACCAACGAGCCCCTATACCAACATCCTGCAACACATGGAATGTCGAGAAACTATCGAAGGCATTGCCAATATCGTAAAACGCGTCAATGGCCCAGTCGCGAGTAATGAAGCGGTTGATGTGAACACCGGATACAGCCAATAAGGTGCCGCCGATCACTCCTCCCTGGGCATCTCTAGGGCCCTGAGATTCGAATGCATATCCCGGAAGGCTGTTTTGTCCGCCAGCGAAAAAACGTAGATCTGGTGGTAGGAAGCGAATATTCCCATGAAGCCAGAGCGCACCCAAGCTAACGCGCCCGCCGACACCCCAGTTGCGATTGATCATTTGATCCCAACCGCCACGCACCCGTAGTCTGACATAATTGCTGGTGCTACCCCAAACCTTGCTTGCTCCTTCTGCCGTTGCGCGCACATAAAATCCAGATACTGGTCGTAAAATATTGCGATAGTTCTGCACACTATAAGTGATAGATGGATAGAGATAGAACGAACTATCACTGATGCCTGAGACCGTATAGTTTGCTTGCTCAAGGTTGAACGTGGTCTGAATTGTTGCATTGACATTCTTGCGCGCGTTATCAGCTAAGGCCCAACGTCGGCCAATGGCTGCATGTAGTTCGTTGGCGGACCAAACCTGATAGGTTTCATTTTGAAAAGATGTGCTGGCAATATACTCGGAGCCTAGCGTAGACCCGACGGGCCAGGTATATGTTGCGCCAATGTTGCGGGTATTCTGTGCCGCTTGCACAGCTACGTGCAAGTGCTGCGCGCGGCGAAACATATTGTAGTCATCATAATATAGAATGCCGTTCAGGCCGATGTTGGTGCTGTAGCCTACCCCAACTTTTAAATGTTGCTCAGGCAGGCTATCGAGCTTCACCTGTACCGGAACCGAATCGTCGTTGAGGTGAGCTGTATCCCCCAGTACCTGAATATTCTGGAAACGATTGGCATCGTGCAAGTTACTTTGTGTTTGGGACAGCGCTCGAGGCGAATACCAATCTCCCGGTTTGAAGGTGAAATATCGCTCTATGAACCAGCGCGGATACCGATCTGCACCAACAATATTGATTGTCCCAACCCGTACGCGCTCCCCGCTATTGAGCCAGAGATAAATTTCCGCCCAATTTTGTTTCTTGTCGATGAGAATCTCATGGCGCTGGTACTGGGCTTTTACGTATCCCTTAGACTCCAGAAATGACAGGCTCTGGTCTTTCCAGGTTTCATAATCAACCTGATTCAGGATGTTTCCGTCTACGAGAGGGAAGGGCTTTATCCGTCTACGCAGCTGAGGATCTTCAGTGATCGGCCCCAAGATGCGCACATCCCTATGACGTACGCGGGTTGCTGCACCGAGGGTGATATCATATTGCACTACCGCGTCCCCATTTTTGTTGGGCGGGAGGGGTTTGGTATGCCATGTTGCATGGTAATAGCCATACGCTTGTAGTGCGTCGCGTAACCGGAGATTGGATGAGAGGATGAGCTCGTGCAAGCGGCTTTCTTTGCCGTCATAGGTAAGCGAAGGCATGGCATTTTGCAATTTCAATCGCAGTTCGGACGGAGTCCCATCGATTTGAAATGAAATTTGATTTTTTGCCATCGCGACAGCCGGCAATGCGCTACAGACTAGCGGCACAAGAAGCCATGCGGCCCGGTAGCCGTGGCCTGGTTGCCTAGTTTTTTGCAGGAGGCGTCTCACCCTCTCCCCATGATTCCCCCGATCGATGCAAAGGAGTGTAACACAGGAAAGAGCTGGCTGAGCCATTGACCAGGAAGGAATGGCGAAAGAAATTCGACTTGATTTTGGTTCCCGAATTCCCTAGTATCTGCCTCTCTTTGAGAGTTGGGCGGTTAGCTCAGCGGTAGAGCACTGCCTTCACACGGCAGGGGTCGCAGGTTCAAACCCTGCACCGCCCACCAATTAAATCATAGGGTTAGGACAAATGTTTCTCCTTCCTTCGCTACCCTGGTGTAATTTCTGGTGTAATCTGCGGGCAGGGTGCCAGTAGCCTCCGCGCCTACCGTGAGTACAAACAGGCCCGGCGTGACCCCAAGCGATCCAGAGCAGCATCATTGACCTGTCGGCTGTCGCGGCGTACAAGGTGAAGTCCTGGGATGCGCGGCGCTATTGCTCAAGCGGAACTTCTGGGCTTGACCGTTATCCCCGCGAAGGCCGAATCCAGCGCCTCTCGCTGGGCATCCACCTGCAAATGGGTATAGCGCTCCGTGGTTTTTACGCTGGTATGCCCCAGCACCCGGCTGATGGTGAACAGATCCGTGCCCTGGGCCAGCAAAATCGAAGCGCAGCTATGGCGCAAATCATGGAAATGCACATGGGCCATGCCGGCCTTCTCCCGTGCCCGGCGAAACCCGGTTTTCAGACCCTCGTCTGTCAGCGGTAATGGGATATACCCTAACCAGGGCCGCAAGGAAGCAATAATCGGCACCGTTCGCGTTTTCAGGGTCTTGGTGTTCCCTGCATGGATGGTGATGGTGTCCCCGCGAATATCTTCTGCCCGTATTTTGAGGAGTTCCCCCCGTCTGCAGCCCGTCAGCAAGGCCATCCAGATAGCCGCAGCAACTGCCTCACTGGCACACTCCGTCAGTCTGCGCACATCCTCGATGCTTAGGTATACCTGACGTTCGTTGTGCTCTGGCACCCGCTTGACCTGGAGCCCGTAGTTTTCTGGGGTGATCCCCTGCGCCCAGGCTAGGGCCAGCGCTTTTTTCAGCGCTCCCAGGCTCCGGTTGATCGTCGCCGGGGCGTAATGCTTGAGCATATCCTGGGTCAGATGCGCCGCACACTGCCGGGCTTGACTGGCCTTGTAGCGCTCCACCCAAGGTCCCAGGCGCATGGCGTGGTATTTGGCCGTCTCCGGGCTGCGCAAAGTCTCCGCATGATCCATGTACAGCCCCAGAATGGAGGACATGGGCGGGTCCCCCGGAATGACCGGCTTTTCGGCAACTACCGCCGCCTTTCTTAGCTCTCCTTCCAGTTGCTTGGCATCACGCGCAGATGCACCTTCCTGCAGGATTCGGTGAATGCGTTGCCCATTGACCATAATTCCGACATGCTTACGGCCCCTCTTGTCGGTCCAGATGGACATCGGTTCTCCTTTAGCCAGTCGTTTACATCGCCAAGAATATATCGCTTCGTGCGCCGACCCAAGTTCAGGCAAGGCATCCCGTCCAGTTCCATCCGTCGCAATGTGCTTTCGCTGATCTGCAATAGGGCGCAAAGCTGCTGGCGGGTAAGTGTTTCTTTATTGTTCATCATGGTCGCTCCCATTAACTTTCAGACTGAACCCACGAGGCGCATAGTCCCGATTGAACTCATCCAGTATCTCGCGCATGTCGTCGCCCAGATCCACGCAGACGCCGATTTGCTCCAGCCGCACGTAGATGGCTTGACAGTCAAGGCAGTGATACCAGGGAGCCAGGGGAACCTCATCGCCGTGGATGCGCTCCTCGATGTCCGAGTTTGGATCACGCCAACGGGTGAATCTGTACACTTGCGCTCCAGGCTTGAGTCGGTAACGACACGACCGGCAATGGGTAGATCGCTTGCCATTAAATGTGTCCAACTGCGCGTAACGGTCGTACCACCATTCGGCGCTGCTGTCGTCCATGCCTTCGCAATGACAATGCAGGCTCATGCCATCACCTCCTGCCGGCCCGCCACACAGGGCAGCGATGGCCCCACACCCATCCCCCAAACATCCCAGACGGGCCGCGTTGCCATAACCAGGGACCATCCACGCCGGTACAACTCCCCAGGCGTCGCCCAGAAATCCACCACGGCGCCCTGCACATGCAGGTGTGCATCGCCGTCCTGATGGTCCACCCCATAGACTGGGAACAGCTTTCCGTCATGCCGGCGGATGACACCGGCCAAGCGTTGTGCGGCCATCACTCATCCTCCTCGGCAGCGATGATGTCCATCAGAATCTGACCATCCTGCAACCGCTTTTGGATGTAGGTCAGACCCTTCCCCGTCACGAGTGTCCGTGTGTAGGTATTGCTTTCCCCGTGCCGGTCAAAATACTGCTTCTCAACCACCCGGAAGTGTCCCGCATCCAGATATTGCTGATAGGGCAAGTTGTTGTGCATCAGGATTCCCGCATCTCGCAGGAATTTGAATAGACGATTTGGTCCCGTCCTCAGAGCCTTGGCCACTTCCTGGATGCTCTGGGCATTGATGGCTTCGGCTACCGCGTCATGGAACCGTGCCTTGGGCGCCTGCTCCTGCACTTCGGCCTCCAGGGCCAGCACTCGCTCGGTATAGGTCAACAGCAGTCCGCGCAGGCTGGCAGGGTCCGACAGCGCCCGGATCGGGTCCGGTGCGACAGTGGGAGCGGCCTTGGCCCGGCGCTCGCATTCGATGAAGTACAACCGTGCCTGCTTGCCCTTCTCGTTGCGCTCGACCATGGAGAGTTCCTTGGCCATGTCGAGGGTGAGGGCGTATTCCTTCTTGGGTTGCCCACGACCATGGGAATTCTTTCCAATTTCGGAAAGAATTACAAAATCTTGATTTTCAACGAATCCGAACTGCTGGATACGATCCTGTATCCATGCGGCAAAGACCTTGCCGACTTCCAGGAACGCATGGAGATCACGGGCGTTGACGGTTTGGGCGATGCTATCTCCAAACGCCCGGCTTGATACGGGGATCAGTTCGCTCATGATGCACCCCCACGCGTCCCGTCGTCCCTCCGGTAGACGGGACGCTCCCCGCGATATTCCTCACGGGGGCCGGTGGGCAGGTAGGCGGGACGGGCATAGACGGCGGGATCCATGGCGCTCATAGCTTGTCCTCCTTGCCGGAGAGGTTATTCCGCCCGGCCATGCGGGCCAGACGGTCCAGACCGATCCGCATCAGGTCCGGCAGCAGCGCGCCGGGGATGAACTCGCGCATCAGCGTCGTCATACTGCCTGCGTTTGTCGGAGACAGGATGCAGGCATCCTCAGCGATCTGCTTGAGTTGTAGCCGCCCCTCCTCGTCGAAAGTCGCGAGGAAACGGGCATATTGCAGCCGTTCGGAGATGTCTGGCGGGCTGCCATACCCGCCCTGCTGACGGATGGCCGGCAGCACTTCCTGCGTCACCCAGCGACGGAAGGGCTTGGCTTCCGGGCGGCGCGATTTGAGCAGCGCGTGATACAGGCCCGATTCGGAGAGGATGGTGACTTCGCGGGTCTGAATGACGCCGTTCTCGGACCTGATACGCAGATTGTGCGTATCAGCTTCGTCCTCATCGAGCCAACGGGTCATGTCATCCGCGTTGCGATAGCCGAGTGCTTGGGCCACATCGCTGGCGACAAACCAGACCTGGCCGTCGCGGTCGATGGTGCGGACTTCAAGGGAATGGAACTGAAAAGAGACAGGCGTCAAAGCCTGCTCAGGCGCGGCTACGCCGGAAATAGGTGTGGTCATGGCGATACTCCGTCTTTGCGGTTGTTCAACCGCCAACCCCCTGCTAAAGAGGTGGGCGGAACCGGACGGGTTAGCAGACCGGCAGACGGAGCCGGCGAGCCTGGAGACGTTGCCGTCCGCCAGGACTCCCCGTCCGGCCCGCCCATAGGAGCAAAGCCGGACCACGGACGTAAAAAATGCCGCATCCCAAAGGGGAAGGGCGGCTGTCCGCCGTCTTTCCGGGCTGCTAAACCCGATCACCGGGACCCCGGTGACGGATTGAGCGTAGACCCAGAGGCGGCGGGTGTCAAATGGGAAGCCCTGTAGAATAAAACTTATGGAACCCATATAATATGGCGCATGGAGAAACGAAAGGCCCACTACCCCCTGCCGGAAGTCAAGGCGTCCATAGCCCGCCTGGGAATCGACGCTTTCACGGCTACGGCCTTGCAGGGATTGGACCGAATGGGGCTTTCTCCGGCTGAGGGATTGGCGGTTGTGCTGAGTCTGCAATCGGAAATGCTGTTCAAGAGCATGACCACTTACGCGGATAGCCGGGTATGGCAGGACGTGTATCACGCCCTTTGCCCCAATGGGAAAACGGCCTATATCAAGATCACTTTGCGCCCAGGAGCGGTGGTCATTCAGTTCAAGGAGCTTTGACATGATGGAAAAACGCTTTTGTTTGCAGTGTGACGACGGCACGGAACTCGTCCATGAACGCAAGGACATGCCCATCTCCGTGGACACGTTGACCGGTACCGTACCCAACGTCTCCGGTTGGCATTGCCCCGTCTGCGGAGAATGCGAGTTCGACGAGGGGGAAGCGCAGCGGTATGCGGACGCACTGGCGGGGTTGCGGAAGAGTGCCGCCATTCGCCAGGGACAGGCGTTGCGGGCAACGCGCAAACGTTTGCGCCTGAGCCAGAGAGATGCCGGACTGCTTTTCGGTGGTGGTGTATCCGCCTTTTCCGAGTACGAGCGCGGCAAGACGCGCCCCCCCAAATCCACCACCATTCTGTTGGATCTGCTCGGCAAACACCCGGAATTACTGGATGAAGTGCGCCGTGTCAAATCGTGATGCGTGCGCCCGCATCCCGGCAAGGAAGCCTTGCGGTACCGGGTGAAGGATGCGCGGCTAGGAGCGAATCCACTCTCGCGCTTCATGAGAGCGCCACCTTCCGAGCTTGGTCTGGCATGGGCATTTCATCCCAAAGCATTACTTTCCGCACCCGTCCGGCGCGGCTAATGGCGGCCATGAGATCGGAGATCCTGGTGGAGCGGTCGAAGAGATAGGTCAGGGTGAGCCCGTCGCGGTACTGGACGGCCAGCGCGGTGTTGCCCTGTTGTGCAGTTTGGGTGCGGCTGGGTACTACCAGAGACAGTGCCATGTATTCCCCCAAGGATGCCGCGCCGGGGTGGGCGGCTTCGATGAGAGAAGTATAACCGACGCGGTTATATTGTCAACAAGACGGATACAACTTTACCTGAACCTTCTGATGGCCTCTCTAACAACGCCAACAATGACGCACTCACCGAGAGGTTTAGTCGGGTAGTCTGGATTTTTGGGCGCCAAGTACCAGCTTCCCCCATCACGCAGCAGCGTCTTCACGTTCGCTTCGTTGTCGCCATTCCTAGCCACAACAATATCTCCATGTTGGTAGCTCAACCCTGGATCTACTAACACAAGAGATCCATCGGGAATATCTGGCTCCATACTCTTTCCTACCACCCGGAGATAAAAAGAGTTCGGGCTACAATGAAGCGATGTTGGAATCCATTCCGTCGCTGGGTCCCGCCTATAACGCTCAACAACATCCTTGGGCTCTCCCCCTGGAACAAAACCAACAAGAGGATACCACGCACGAAAATCAGGACCCTCCTGAACAGAATCATCCCGCTGCTCATGGCTGCCGCCAGAACCGCACAATGAAGTCAGACCTTCATTGCTAAGGTCTTCTACCGAGCACCCCAGCAGCTTTGAGAGCCGGACCAGCTCCTTGAGCGGGACGCCTCTCTTCTCCCAGTGGGAGTAGTTCTGAGCGTCGTTCAACTGTAATACGTCGAGGGCATAGCGACGTTTCGATGGTATTCCTCGCCGCAGTCTGTCGCGTTCGAGCGCATCGAACGCTGCTTTTGATCCAGTAATCTTCAAGGGCTGCTCCATAACCATATTGTTTACGCAACACGCGAAGCATGGAATAACCGGAGCGTTGACAATATCAACGGTGTGGTTATACTCGCTTCATGGATGATCTGAAAAAAGCAATTGATCACTTCGGCTCCCAGGCATCTCTCGCCAGAGAGTTGGGGGTAAGGCCGATGGCCGTGACGCACTGGATAAAGCGCGGAAACGTCCCGTACAAGCAGGCCATGGCCATCGAACGGGCCACCAACGGCATCGTCACCCGCTCCGATCTCCGTCCCGACATCTGGCCACCCCAGGAGTCCCAAGACCGGGGGGCTGCGTGATGCCAGCGCGCTCTCCGAGGCTCCGCCTCTGCGGCCTTGAGTTCTTGGCCTTTATCCGTTTGCTGATTCTCACAGGGGGCGCTCCATGGTTGGCGGTAACAACATGACCCTACTATCGGACACCCCCATTGAAAGGGCGAGAAAGGCACACGGGCGCATCTTGCAGTCCCTGCAAGCACCTGGAAGCCAGGTGGCTCTGTCCAAAACCCTCGGGGTGTCCGAAAGCAAAATATCCAGACTCAAAAACGAAGCGCTGGAAGATGCCTTGGCGCTGATCTACCTGTGCGGGTTCAAGATCGTGGACGAGGATGCGGTAACGATCCGCCGCGACGCCCTGCAGTTCATGCGGCAATCGCTGGCGCGTGTGCTGGCCGACGATGCCATGGCAAAAAGCGTATTTGAGGCGGACGAATGAAAAAGAGCCCCGCCCATAAAGACATGATGTTTCGCGCTGCCCGCGAGAGCGCCATCCGGCTCAACGAAGAGCGTAGCCGACAAGCAAAAGCCCTGATCAAACGCGACGGCCACAAAACCATCGACGAATACCTTGCAGCCACCCAGGCCAGAATGATCGCCCGGGGGGTGCAGAAATGAATATCACCGCTTCTATGCCAGGAAACGGGGGCACCCGTGTTGTGCTTTACGGCCAGCACAACAACTCCTGGCGCCTATTCGCTGACCGTGGCCAAGGGAGGATGACCGTGTATGCCTTCGCAAATTCAGCTACCTGACCCGCTAGTACCCGCAGATTGTGATCTGCGTCGGTTTCCCTACATGCCGATAGACATTAACCGCCTCTTCGACAGCCGATTT
This sequence comes from Acidithiobacillus sp. IBUN Pt1247-S3, assembly GCF_041146875.1. Taxonomy (NCBI): domain Bacteria; kingdom Pseudomonadati; phylum Pseudomonadota; class Acidithiobacillia; order Acidithiobacillales; family Acidithiobacillaceae; genus Acidithiobacillus; species Acidithiobacillus sp. IBUN Pt1247-S3. The sequence goes on from NZ_JBFRXP010000009.1 coordinate 103,629, forward strand.
CACGCCATCTGCAACGATGCAGAATGGCGGGCCGGCGTGACGCTTTGGCTGAAGAGTTTCCATCAGGTCCCAGCCGCCTCTCTCCCAGAAAATGATGTGGAGCTGTGCCGTCTTGCAGAGCTGGGCCGCGACATGAAAACGTGGCTCAAGGTGAAAGACAAAGCCCTCCATGGTTGGGTTCTGTGCGCCGACCATCGCTGGTACCACCCTCTCATCGCGGAGAAAGCCAATGAAGCCTACGACACCAAGCAAATGCGAAAAAAGGCCGCAGAAGCAAGATGGACAGGCAAAGGACAGGCTCGTGAATCGGTTGAATCTGGCGGCGGCCAGGGAGTCGGAAATCAACAGCCGGATCGTGCTCCGAATGTGCCTGAAGGCGTAAAATCGCTTAGACAAAGTCCAGAACGGATTTATAATAGGTCTAAACCGGAAAACTGGACAGATTCTAAAACTTCAGACGAAAAACCAGATCAGCCGAGCAAGACTGAGTCTTGCATCACGGATGCGCAGATGGTGAGCACCAACAATATCAGACTAAAACAGTCAGGTATTGACGGTGAATCCGTTGAAAAACAGGATGATAGCGAATCGCATGACGGCGAATCTGCCATGCAAGTGCATCAGCAAGTGCATAGCACGAGCACAGCAGGTGCAGATCCATGTGCAGTGCAGGAGCAATGCACGACCACAAGCACATGCAATCCAGAAGCAGAGCAAATGCAATGCAAAAGAGAAGGATATAGAAAGGGATATAATACTACAGCAGGTATACCTACACACACTGGTCACTCGCAAAGCGAGCGCCCTGTAGGTGTGAGAGAAAATCCCTCTTGTTTCGAGCAGTTTTGGACTGCATACCCCAAAAAAATCGCCAAAGCGGGAGCGTTGAAACGCTGGAAAGTCCAGCAACTGGACGCCCTTATCGCTCCAATCCTTGCGGATTTAAGCGACCGGATACAACGCGACCCCGCATGGCAACGCGGCTTTATCCCGAATCCCACGACCTACCTGAACCAGGAGCGCTGGAACGACGAAATTCCTGCGTCTCCATCACCTGTGGAGCACACCCATGGAACCGATCAGCAGCACACTGCACCTCGTAACCTCTCGGCTGTCGAGCGAGTCCGGCTCGCCTCCACAGCCTGGGCAGAACGAGAAGAACGCAGGCTCCGAGAAGCCGGAAACGTCATCGACATCACCCCGCAGAATGCTGCAGGTCTGGGCAAAAATGTCTGAGATTTACGGCCACAAGTGGTTGACGTCCTATGGTCCTGAGCCGTCTCAAGCGTGGTGTGCAGGCTTGGCGGATCTCTCGGTTGAGCAACTGGCGGCGGGGTTTCGCTGGTGCGTGACCTGGCGATCAGACCCGTGGCCGCCCAGTCTTCCCGAATTTCGCCATGCCTGCCTGCAAGCTGCCAGTGCGATTCCGGAGGCCAGGGCGTATGGACTCGGCATGGCCTACGCCAGCGCTGTGCAATATGGGCGTCCTCTCCCGGAGACACCTCCAGAGGTGGCAGAGACCTGCCGCCGCGCGTCCAGCCTCGCTCTGATTTCGACGTCCGCTGAAAAGAGCCAGAAGCTCTTCGGGTATCACTACGCGCAGGTACTGGCGGACATGGCCAGAGGTGCCCAGTTTGCGGGGCAAACACCAGTGCGGGCGATTGAACAGGATATTTCGTCAACACCTGCCGAGGTACAGGAATGGGCGAATAAGTTGCGTGCAGCGCTACGGGGAGAGTCACAATGAGCCAAATTGAAAAAACGGATCTTCGCCGGCACCTGGTTGACCTGGGATTGTTTTTCGAGGATGCCAGGCAATTTCTGACGACCATGCAGGAAGCCGATTTCCAGTGGCTGGGCTACGACTGCACGGTCCAGGTGGCGATCCGGCTGATGCGGTGGTCCCGCGCTATCGACCTGACCCCGCGGCAGACCCACGTCATGGAGCGGTGCGTAGCCGAAGCCATCCAGCGGGGCACGAAGCTCGTAGAGCGACGCTTGTATACTTGCGGCTGGTCCATGCCTTCATCGAGTGACCGGGGCGACCTGGCGTATTCCACGGCCTCCAAGGCACTGGAGCACCTTGCCGAAACCCACGATTTCTGCGGCGGTCCAAATGGGAGAATCTTGCCCAATCCATCCATCGTTGCCTTTGTCGAAAGCAATACCCGGTTCGTCTCCCGGGAGGCCCTGGAAAATTTCGTCTACCACAAACGATTCAAGGCCGAGCCTAAGCTGGAATCTGCCGCGGCTTCTGGGTTTCTCCTGGAAACCTACATCCGCCAGCAAAAAAGCCTGCTGAAGAAGAGGCAGGGCAAGGAGCGGGAATCGGTCGAAAACAAGATTGCAGAATTGACTGCCAGACTGTACGGGTTGCGTTCAGAAATCCGCTTGGATGCTCTCGACAGCGGCGATGATGATGACCATCCAGGCGCCCATATCTCTTCCCATGACCAATTATCCATGGCGGACTGGGGATCTTATGACCTGGACAACGGTGATAATGAAGCGGTGGAAATACCCTCACATCATCTGGAGTTTCTGGATTATCTGTTTCAGATTGGGGATCAGAAAATGTCCGCCAGGGACCTGATTCCAACCCTCATCAAAGCTGGCGAATACCGGGCCGTTGCCGGGCTCCTGCGCGTCCTGCGCAACCCGAACCAGGCTAATGAGGCGGATACCCTCAAGTCCTTGCTGGGCAACCGGACGCTGGCAGACATCCGCAAGCAGATCCTGCGGCTGAAAAAGACCGACTCTGGCGAAGTCGTGCAACTGTTTGGTACCTGCAAGAGCTTCTTGCGGTGGGATGCCGATGAGGAGGCTTTGATGGAGCGGGTGGTAGCCTGTGGGGTGGCGTAATGCAGCCCCTCTACCCATGGATTGGCGGCAAAGGCCGCCTGGCCCAGGAAATCCTCACCCGAATCCCTCCCCCGCACCGGGACCGGACCTATGTGGAGCCATTCTTCGGCGGTGGCGCCGTGTACTTTGCCCGGCGCCCCGCCGGGGTCGAGGTCATCAACGACCTGAACAGTGAAATCGTACATTTTTTCCGAGTGCTGAGGGATCGGGAGTCCTTCGATGCGTTGCTTTGGACCCTGCAAAGCACTCCCTATTCCCGAGAGATGTTTTACGCCTGGCGCAAGGTGGACCCGGCATCATTGCCGGACATTGAGAGAGCGGCGCGATTTTTCTACGTCGCCAGATCGTCTTTCTCCGGCCAGTCCACGGGCAGAACCCCGTCCTGGGCCTTCGCTCGCATCACAGACAACCGTGCCCGGGCGCTGGCCGCCGTGATCGACAAAGAACTGATCCAGGTTCGGGACCGGCTACGGGAGACGATCATTGAGCACGACGACGCGCTCACGGTCATCCAGCGGTACGATTCGCCTAGCGCTGTCCTCTATTGCGACCCGCCCTACGTTCAGGACACCCGCAGCTACGGCGGATACCAGGAGGAGATGGACGACTTCGACCACGAGCGCTTGCTGGCCGTCCTGAAAGGCTCTGCAGGCTATGTGGCTCTGTCTGGGTACCCTTCCGAGCTTTATCGGGACGTGTTGGAATCTGAGCCTGGCTGGTCCTTTGTGGATTTTGATGTGGTCTGCCGGGCGAACCGATCTACCCAGGTGAGCGATGAGATCGACCGGCAACGCACGGAACGGTTGTGGATGAATCCGCGCTTGACGGAGTGGGTTGCCCAAAAGCGAAACAGCCAAGCGTCCATTTTTGACCAGCTTGAAGCAGGAGTTGCCTGATGAGCTACTTTCCAAAGTACAAGTTTGCCGTGGATGCCGACGGCGTGCTCTTCGATTTTGACCGATTCTGGGCGGCATGTGCAGAGATGGTACTGGGCCACCACCTAACCGTTCAGAAGCCCGTGTATGCCCTGAGTGAGCGCTACGGGCTCACTCAGGCGGCTGTGGCCAAGGTCTGGGCTGGCTGGGAGGCCATGGATGGCTGGGCCATGGTGTATCCACGGCCAGAAGGGGTCCGCACGGTGCGAATGCTCCTGGACATGGGCCACTCGGTCACGGTGGTAACGAAACTGCCCAATGATCGGGCCGTGGATGGCCGGCGCCGGTCCTTGCAGCGGCATGGCATAGGTGATGCGGGTTTGATAGCCGTCGAGGGTAGCAAGTCTGGTGCTCTGGCGGCCCTGCGCCCGCATTTCTTCGCGGACGATACGGTTGACCATTGTGTGGAGGCCATGGGCACCATGGTCCCCCATGTGGCGAGGATTCAGTCCTGGGGAGATGCGCAGCCATTGCCTTTGGGTATTGAGGACTATGCCTGCCTGGAATCTGCTGTGCGCGGGTTTTTCGAGCGATACCAACAAGGATGACCCGGTTCTGATCTATACCCAAGGGTGGTCATCATGGAGGACGTGAAATGGCTGGGTTGAACAAGGTGGTAGTGTTGGGGAATCTGGGGCGCGACCCCGAGATGCGGTACATGCCAGACGGCAAGGCGGTGGCAACGCTGGCGATTGCCACATCAGAGACGTTCAAGGACAAGAACGGAGAAAAGCAGGAGCGTGTCGAGTGGCATAGGGTATCCCTGTTTGGCAAGACGGCGGAAATCGCCGGGCAATACCTGAAAAAGGGCAGCCAGGCGCTCGTCGAGGGTCGTATACAGACCCGCAAATGGACAGACAAAGACGGACAGGAGCGGTATTCCACGGAGATTGTGGGGGAACGGCTTGTGCTGGTCGGCGGGCGCCGCGACGGGGCCGATGGCGTGAGCTCAGCGAACCCGGCACCGCAACATGGCGGTGGGGGTGGCGGAGACATGGAGCCCAGCGACGGATTCGATGATGACATTCCGTTCGTCACCCGCGCCATGGTCGAAGAAGGAAATCACTGGATGCGTAAGGTTGCGCGCTGGATGTAAGTAGTTCGTAGCGGTTTTTTGCGGCTATTGGGTCGAGTGATCGGCCCTTTTTTTGGAGAATCCTAAATGCTGTTTGTTGAACCTAATGCAGGCCCCGCTCCCATCATCCAGGTCATCCAGCAAGCCCGGCACACGCTGGATGTGGGCGTATATTACCTCTCGGATCGGCCCATCCTGAACGCGCTACGGGCGGCCCATACGCGAGGCGTGGATGTGCGGGTCATCGTGGAAGGAAAACCCTATGGCATGAAGCCCTGGCAGGTAGCGAAGGAAGAACGGGCCATCGAGGCGACAGGAGCTACGCTGCATCTGGCACCTTACCGCTTCACCAGTCACGGAGGCCAGTACGCTTTTTATCACGCCAAGTACGTCGCCAATGGGCATGAGGTAGAAGTGGGTACAGCGAACTTCGACTGGTCGGCCTTTCACCGCAATCGTGAGTACCTGTATGTCACCAGGAATCCTGCCGTGGTCTCGGCGGTTCAGTCTGTTTTTACCGCCGACTGGAACAACCAGCGCGCCCCCGCATCGGCCCATCGGGTGCTGGTCTTGTCCCCAGGCACGTCAGCCGGACAACTCCTGCGGGTGATCAACCAGCCCGGCCAGATTGACGTGGAGAGCGAAGAACTTGGCCCCTACCGGCCCATCCTGGATGCCCTGGCGGCCAAGGGCCGGGACCTGCGGATGATCCTGCCGTCCAGCATCAATGACGATGATCAGCGGGATGTAGCTTTCCTGCGCGCCCACGGCTGTCAGGTTCGCCTGATGCCCAGAAAGCCCCTGTATATGCACGCCAAGATGATCGTCGGGAGCCGTCTGGCCTTTATCGGGTCCGAGAACTTCACCCAGACCAGTCTGGAATCCAATCGGGAAATGGGCCTGTTGCTGAACGGGTCGGACATTGGAAAACTTCAGGCGCAGTTTGCGCGAGATTGGGGGAGTGCAAAGTGATGGACAGGACAGAAAAGACAGCAGCGAAGAAACCGTCTGCCACTATATTTTATCTCAACACGAACGTACCTACCCCGCTTCTTGATATGAATGATCAGGAATCGTTCGTTGAAGTGCTGGACATATTTCGACTTATGGCGACTTGCAGCGAATCCGATCTGAATCAACTTGTCGAACGATTCGCGCCAAAAATAGATCAGGATTGGTTTGACCCTGCATGGTTTCGGCTCTTTTGCATTGATGTGGCAAATTATCTCGAAACAGAAGAAGAAAAGATCATAAGTCACCTTGATCGTGAAATTGAGGATAAAAAACAGTGGTGTGCAGAGGGTAATTTATTTTTTGAATATATGTCGCCATCAGATAGCGACATATTCGAATCGATGACCAAATCGGCCATGCAGAACATCGCTAATGGTACGGCAAATTCTTTGGAATATGCGGCAGCACTGTTTTGGTTGGGGAGAGACCGCATTAAACCTGATGGAACCATGCGATCTGTTGTCGAAAATCCTTCCTTGGCGGCTATCGTTGCCGGGGCCGTGTGCGCAAATTGCGACAGCATAGCCAGATTGGAGCATGAGATGGAAGAGACGATAGCGTTACTACCTGCATGGTGGACAAAAAGAACGATTGAAGATAACTGGTTTTTTGCGGTTATCATGCAAGACGGCACCGTCATCCCATTTAGCCATTTGTTTGATTTTAGCATCGAAACAGATTGGACGCTTTACGCAAACATAGAAACATCCAGTCGTCTTTATGACCTTCATTCTTATAAAACCAAGGTTTTTTCTGGAAAAGAAATGCGGATTAAAGTTTCTGATATTGCAGAGGTACAGGCAGCGGACGGCACAATCTGGTGGGATGCTGTGATGGCTGAAATCAGTGCCTATGAACCTTATAGAAGGAATGTCTCGATCAATGCCAAGCATGTGAAAGGTCGGAAATCGAACCCTGATGGGACTGAAACCATGACTTTCGTTATTCCCATGTTACGTGATGCTGATCTATGTGAGGGGGTCATGCAACAAGTGCCGACCAGTGAGATGGTCGTGGTTTTTGAGACAGCGGATACCTGAGAACAACAATAAAGCTTCTAGCGTTACTGACGACTTTTGCTCGTTGTTCCATTCCGTCCGGGAAGCTACTGATGCCACAGAGCTACTACGATTGTGTGTGAGATGTCCTGTGAAGAAGTGGCGCCATTAGCTGCCAGAAGTTAGGAAGCGCCTTTTTGGATTGTGGTAACATAGGAGATGGTGCAATGATCGGGTATGAAGATATTCTTTGCCAACTTTACGATGCCTTGGAATCAGTGGTTAGATCGCTTGATGCTAGCGACCTGTACCCGGTTATAGGAGCTGATGACGGATTGTTTTTTTGTGAGTTGTCTTCAGGTGATCTGATGGATCGTAAGATATATACGACAATATGGTACCATCAGGGAGAGTATGGAAGAGCTTCCATGAGCAGATGTGAACAGGATATGGAAATTTTTTTGCCGGACCCGGCGCTGTTTATCGCGATGTTGGGTATTTTGCAAAAGATGACAGGGAAAAATGTAATGATTTTGCACCCCCTTGTCGGTGGTAATTACTTACCTGGTTGGGCTTCTGTGATGGATCTTGATAGCGTAAAACAAGTCAATCGCTGCGAGCCAGGAGAGCGAAGCGGGGGCGAGTAGTCCCCAGAAGCCAACGCGGTGTACTGCATCCGCCGAAGCGACCGCGTAAGCTGGGAGTGCAGGCGCGTGCTGTGCCGCATGGTTGGCGTCGAGCCATTTGGGAGACGAGTGCACCGACGGCGCCCCAACGAGGGCGTGACGGTGCGCCGATGACCAGGGCGGCTGGGGTCTATTATCTGGTCGGCAGCGCAAGGCCGATCGCGCAACGACGCGCGAAAAGGCTTGCTGAGCACGCCGACTCTCCTGATGTAATAATTGCATCGCATTATGGGGGAGCGGCGAGCCATACGCATACCATTTTATTGTCAATTGGTTCTGCTGGGCGGAAAGGATTAAATCCAGCATCTTCTTTTGATAGCCGCGAAGATTTTCAACATGTTGAATATTTATTACTACAAAGAAATCTGGTGTTTTATTGTCTGATAAGTAAAATAATTTTTCTCTTTTTTCTACGGTACCAGAACCTTTGTATATTCGCCTTGTTGTGCCGTGATTGTTGGCTGATGGAAAAACAAAGGCATCCCAATAGTTTGTCATTGTTTTACCAAGAGTTAAAGGCATGCTTTGCAATATTTGTTTGGCGGCTTTTGGCGCATTCTTTGGGTTTTCTTTTTGATCTTCATAGGTGGCAGTCCAAGCAGAATTGTACGCTTCTACAAGTGTCTGCAAAACGAAACTGCCCAATGATCGGGCCGTGGATGGCCGGCGCCGGTCCTTGCAGCGGCATGGCATAGGTGATGCGGGTTTGATAGCCGTCGAGGGTAGCAAGTCTGGTGCTCTGGCGGCCCTGCGCCCGCATTTCTTCGCGGACGATACGGTTGACCATTGTGTGGAGGCCATGGGCACCATGGTCCCCCATGTGGCGAGGATTCAGTCCTGGGGAGATGCGCAGCCATTGCCTTTGGGTATTGAGGACTATGCCTGCCTGGAATCTGCTGTGCGCGGGTTTTTCGAGCGATACCAACAAGGATGACCCGGTTCTGATCTATACCCAAGGGTGGTCATCATGGAGGACTTGAAATGGCTGGGTTGAACAAAGTGATAGTGTTAGGGAATCTGGGGCGCGACCCCGAGATGCGGTACATGCCAGACGGCAAGGCGGTGGCAACGCTCGCTATCGCTACGTCAGAGACGTTCAAGGACAAGAACGGGGACAAACAGGAGCGTGTCGAGTGGCATAGGGTATCCCTGTTTGGCAAGACGGCGGAAATCGCCGGGAAATACCTGAAAAAGGGAAGCCAGGCGCTCGTCGAGGGTCGGATACAGACCCGCAAATGGACAGACAAAGACGGACAGGAGCGGTATTCCACGGAGATTGTGGGGGAACGGCTTGTGCTGGTGGGTGGCCGCCGTGACGGGTCCGATGGCGGAAGTACCGCGAGTCCGGCCTCACAGCAGGGTGGTGGCGGTGGTGGAGACATGGGGCCTGGCGAAGAATTTGATGATGAAATTCCTTTCATCACGACATCGGTTTGTGAAGGCGAAACGTCGTTCCGCCGGGTGATGCGCTGGATGTAATCGTTGCGGTGTGGCTATTGGGTCGAGTAATCGGCCTTTTTTTTGGAGAATCCACATGTTGTCTATTGAACCACAGGCAGGCCCGGCACCTATTATTCACATTATCCAGCAGGCGCGGCACACGCTGGATGTCGGCGTCTATTATCTCTCTGATCGCCCCATTCTGAACGCGCTGCGGGCCGCCCATGCGCGGGGCGTGGATGTGCGGATCATCATCGAAGGCAAGCCCTACGGCATGAAGCCCTGGCAAGTACGCAAGGAAAAGCGGGTTATTCAGGCAACGGGTGCAACGCTGCATCTAGCGCCCTATCGCTTCACCAGCCACGGGTACAAATACGCCTTTTACCATGCCAAGTACATTGCCAATGGGCATGAGGCCGAGATCGGTACTGCGAACTTCGACTACAGCGCATTTCACAAGAACCGGGAGTACCTCTATGTCACCAGAAATTCTGCCGTGGTCTCGGCGGTTCAGTCTGTTTTTAACGCCGACTGGAACAATCAGCACGCCCCAGCATCGGCGCATCGGGTGCTGGTGTTGTCGCCGGGCACGTCGGCTGGGCAACTCCTGCAGGCAATCAACCAGCCAGGTCCGATTGATGTAGAGAGCGAGGAGTTGGGACCGTACCGGCCCATCCTGGATGCCCTGGCCGCCAAGGGCCAGGATCTTCGCCTGATCCTTCCGGCCAGCATCAATAGCGAGGATCAACGGGATGTCGCCTTCCTGCGGCAGCATGGGTGTCAAGTGCGCCTCTTGCCGGTGAAACCCCTGTACATGCACGCCAAGATGATCGTAGGGAACAGTTTGGCCTTTGTAGGTTCCGAGAACTTCACCCAGACCAGTCTTGAGGATAATCGGGAGATGGGCCTGCTACTGAATGGTTCGGACATCGGGAAGTTGCAGGCACAGTTTGCAAAAGATTGGGTGCGGGCTGGATAAGGATAAAACAGACATGAGCATGGCAAAACGTGGTTCCAGAATCGACATGGCGAAGGCAAAGCGCAATCACAGGAAGCTGGCGAGAAATCATCAGAAGATAGAAAATACCCGGGCAGATTTTTCTACATTGTGCCAATTAGCAAAGCTCGGCAAGAAAGCCTTGCCAATGAACAGCAGTTATTCTTGGCCCGTTCATCCGCAATCAAAACCAAAAACGGTTCTTGTCTTCCTTGGCTCTGGTGATTTCTCTTCTTGCGATGATGAAGATGCAGGGATGGGTCGAATGGCAGCACACCTTTTGATGGCTGGTCACTCTATTCACCTTTCCTACACATTAGACAATGAGGCTTTCCAACGTGTTTTTATGCCTGCAATGATTAGTGAGTTATCCCTGTTTAATTGTTGCCTGGATAATTATGAAGGAAAGGTTCATCACGATTTGATTCATGACTTATAATCGGAGAATCACATGAAATACTTGCTCATATATTGGATCGTTCAACTATTTCCAATAATTGCTTACATGATTTTAGACTATCTTAATGATGATACTGGTAAGTTGTTTAATTGGAGTGATTCTTTATGTATGACTTCTAAGCGGTGAATCCTCCCGCGGCTAAGCTTGCGCTGTAGCCGGGGCTTCCCGCTCCGCCACGGTGGCCTGCGCGTGCCGCCATAACGTGGAGAGCGTGACCGGGATTCTCGGTTGCGTCGCGGAACTTTTGCCGCGAACACACGCCTGGGCGTTTCGGCCCGTTAGCCCCAACATCTTGGCGAAGAATCGCGCGGCGATGTTGTAGCAGGCGTTTAAGTCGGCGTTGTAGCGTTTGCCGGTGGCAAAGGTCACCCAGGACCAGTTGCGGCCATCGCGCTTGACGGCACCGGAACCATCGTAAGCGGTTTCCGATGTGCCGGCCCGGTTGACGAACTCGGTCAGCAGACCGGCTTCCTCCGCCCGTCCCCGAATCCGCTCCGCCAACTGGCGATGCAGCCAGCCGTGGAAGCGTTGCCGGAGCGTGGATCCCTTGCGTCCGGCGCGGGGCCGGTAATGCTTGAGATGTTCGAGGACGATGGCCTGTGCCCCATGTTCCTGGGCGAACACCATAATCTCTCTGGACAGGCGTTGCGCCATGTCCAGATTGCGATGCCGGGCCTTGCGGTAAATCGCCCGGCAAAAGCGCGCGCTGAGTTTACCACTTCCGCCCATCGTGAGACGGGCCTTGTTGCGCACCTGCATCAGTCCCTTGTCACGACGGTCGATGTCCGCGCCCCGGTGAAAGAATCGCCGGGCCACGACCGTGCCGTCTGCTGTGACGATGGATGCTGTTGCGGTGGTGCGGATGCCCAGATCGACCCCACAGACACGCTGCACGGCCTTTCTGGACGGATACTGCACGGGAACCTCGAAGGGAACCCAATTTCCGCGATTACCTTTGCGTTGCGGCGCATTGTGGGCACGGGCAGGGCGATTCTGGCTGCATAGCGTGACTGCCGGAAGGTTCCCACGGCGATCA
>NZ_JBFRXP010000010.1:0-84476 GCF_041146875.1 Acidithiobacillus sp. IBUN Pt1247-S3
ACTTCTTGCATGAGTTTCAGCAACGACCGGGCAAGATCCTCTGTGCCGTTACTCTGCGAAACGGCTGAAATGAGCTGATCCAAGATATCGCTAATGTGCATATAGTTCAAAAATATAGAGATAACGGCATGGTTAGTCAAAAGATGCCAAGCCGGTTATGCGCAGAAATGGGAGCAAAACCAGAAATACATAGAATATAATCTATTGTTTAATTTTAAATAAAATATTATTATCTATTTTTTGTGTCGAGTATCCTCTGCCTGTACCCAAATTGGGGTACAGGCAGGAGATTCCCATGAGCACCAACCTTTTGACGACGATTACTGGCAGCATCCTATGCACGCTGCCGATCTTGTATATCGCCGCCGCCTTACCCAAGGCCCTGCCTGGGGTGGTCTCGGCACAGGGCTACCGCGCGCGCATACAGCTTATATCCATCATTGGCTTTTTGCTCGCGTTGCTCGCGGTCGTGGGCTTTGCCCTGGGAGCGCGTGGTGATTTTGTCTTATACGCCTTGCCCCTGCCAGCAACTTCCGCGCATCTGGATGTATCAGTGCAGTTGAACGCTATGACCATGCTCCTGGCGCCTCTGGTCTCTTTTGTCTTGATGATACTCGCGCGCTACAGCGTCGAGTATCTCGATGGCGATCGGGCACAGGCGCGCTTCTTCCAGCTTCTGGCGCTCACCGGCGGTTTCTTTCTACTGGTGACTATTTCGGGGAACCTTGGACTTTTCACCCTGGCCATAATCGCTACGGGTTTCAGTCTGCATCGCCTGCTTGATTTCTATGACGATCGGCGTAAAGCGATCATGGCAGCGCACAAGAAATCCCTCTTCAGTCGTGCTGCTGACCTTTGTCTTGTCATCACCAGCGGTCTGGTAGCGAGTGGCGCTGGCACCTTGGAGTTCAGCAAGATATCGGTTTTGGCCCAGGCAGGACCTTTTCCCTGGCAGCTACAGCTCGCCGCCTGGTTCCTGGTATTTGCCGTGATTCTCAAAAGTGCGCAGTTTCCCTTTCATGGCTGGCTGATTCAGGTTATGGAGGCACCCACTCCAGTATCGGCACTGATGCACGCCGGTGTGGTATACAGCGGTGCGATCGTTGCGATGCGTATGAGCCCTTTGCTCTTGCGACAAGAGTCTGCACTCCTCTTCCTGGGCGCAGTCGGCTTGATGACCCTGGTGCTTGCTTCCTTGACCATGATCACGCAAACCGCAATCAAGTCGTCTCTGGCCTGGTCAACAGTCGCACAGCTCGGCTTCATGCTGCTGGAATTGGGATTAGGTTTGTTTTACCTCGCTCTTTTGCACTTGCTCGGGCACTCCCTGTACAAGGCACATGCCTTCCTCAGTTCGAGTAGTGGCGTGGACCATCTGCGGCAGTTGAAGCCAACGGCATCGGCGGGCAATTTTGCGAGCTGGTTGTTGGGTACGGTTTTGGGCTTGGCCGCCTCCTTGGGCCTATCCTTCGCCCTTGGGCTGCAACCCCTGAATCAGCCGGTTACCCTTGCGCTGGCGGTGATTGTTGGTATTGCCATGTCGCAAATTTTCATCAAGGGAAGTCTGTTTGCCAGTTGGACCAGTCGCAGCACGGCGGCTGTACTGGCAGTGCTGATGATGGCGGTGTATTACCTACTGCATATTCTGTTTCACGGCGTCTTTGCCGCGGATTTCGCACACGGTGCGAGCACTTCCCCGGCCTATCAGATCTTCGCGGCCTTTGTGATGCTGAGCTTTCTCTTCCTTTCCTGGATTCAGGGGCCCGGAAGAACGCAATTGCCCATTTCCTGGCAACGGTCCATGTATGTAGCCCTGTATAACGGTTTGTACGTAGACCTGTGGATCGAGCGCATTGCCTACCGCTTATGGCCAGAGAAGTTTGCGGTGCAAAAGCAGGGTCCGAGCATGGAATTCGATAGCCTGGATTCTTCGGAAAGTTATGAGACTGTAGCGCGAGGTGGACGATGAGCAAGACAATGCAAATGCAGCAGGAAGAGATAGTTACGCAGGTCTGTGCCAAGATTGCGCCCCTATGGCCCTTGGATTCCTTTGTGGCCGTAAACCCTTACTGGGGCTTCATGGATCAGGATTTTGCGCAGACCGCGGTATACCTGAGCAGCCTCTGCGGCGAAAAGCTCTTTCTCGATCGCTCCTGGTTTCGCCAGCAGTGGGAGGCTGGCAAGATCAGCGTCGAGGACATACAGGCAGCGGCAGCGGATCTCGGCCAATCTCTGCCTGCCAACGAGATGCTCCGCTTCCTGAAAAAGGATCAGGCGCCAGAGCTCAAGCCTTTGCTTCTGCTCAGTAACGTCTTGCACCGGGCAAATGCACCGGCGATCGACGATTTCCTTCTCGATCAGATCGGGCAGTTCCTCGCTGCCTACTATGATCGCGGCCAGGCAAGCTGGATGCGTCCGCAGACCGAGGATGAGCAGGGACTCTTCGACGCCTGGCGACAATATGCCTTGCGCAATCGCAGCGCCAAGGTCATTGGCATTGGCGACATCCGCAAAATTCTCATGCAGGTTCCCCGCAATGCCGTAGCGGCGCAGGAATGGGCTTTAGACATCTTGGATGTCCCTGGGACACTACTGGCAGACTATCTTCTTGCGTTGCTCAAATCGATTGGCGGCTGGGCGAGTTGGTGCCGATATCAGGTTTGGCAGGCAGAGTTGCAGGGTGGCACCAGCAGTGAGCTCCCAGAGCTGCTGACGATTCGTCTGATGTGGGAGGCCATGCTGTACTCTCTTGCCGATATCGAGAAACGCGAGCTTTGGCAAAAGAAGCTGCGCCGCTGGCAGCATGTGGATGCAAAAGATCTCGAGCGGGAGATGCGTGTGCGCGAGGCTTGTGTACGCGCCCTGGAGAAAAATTTTCGCCAGGGCATCACGCGCCAATTCCACCGCAACAGGGAGCAGGCGATGCTCGTTTCCAATGCACGTCCAAGTTTGCAGGCGGCCTTCTGCATCGACGTGCGCTCGGAGGTCTTTCGTCGCCATTTGGAGGCGGTGATGGAAGATGTTCAGACCATTGGTTTCGCAGGCTTTTTTGGCGTTCCTCTGCAATATCGACGCGAGGGGGAGTACAGGAGCCGTGGACATCTCCCGGTTCTTTTGTCGGCAAAATTGACGGCCGAAGAGTCGCTGCCTGCCGCCGTGCAGAAAAAACGTATTGGTCGTTTGCGGCGGCGGGCGGAGTGGAAGCAGTTCAAGACTGCGGCGGCTTCTTGTTTTTCCTTCGTCGAGTCTGCCGGTATGGCTTACGGCGTGCGCATGTTAAGCGAGAGCCTGGGCTGGCAACAGCCTTCGGTCGCTCCCGATCACGCGGCGTTGACCGCGCAGGAATTGCAGCAAGTGCACCCGGTTCTGGCGGACACCGTTTTTGCTGGCGGTACCGAGGCCAAGGTGAGCCTTGCCGAGCGGGTGTTACGTGGTCTTGGTCTGACGGAAAACTTTGCCCCAATCGTGCTCCTGCTCGGCCACGGCAGTACGACTACCAACAATGCCCACCGTGCCGGTTTGGATTGTGGTGCCTGTGCCGGACAGACTGGCGAGGTGAGTGCCCGAGTTACCGCTGATCTCCTCAACGATACGACGCTGCGTGCGGGTTTACGGGAACGGGGCATCGACATACCGGCGGATACCCATTTTCTCGCCGGCATGCACGATACCAGCAACGATCAGGTCACCCTGTATGAGCCAAAGAGTCGATTTGCAAAAAGTAGCGAGTTGCACGAGGTGAAAGAGGCACTACGGCAAGCTGGGGACCTGACCCGACTCGAGCGCATCAGCAAGTTGATGCCTGGTATCAGCGACCCTCAGCAGGCAGAAAAACTCCTGAACTGGCGCGGAAAAGACTGGTCGCAGGTACGGCCGGAATGGGCCCTGGCGGGCAATGCCGCGTTCATCGCGGCGCCGCGCTGGCGTACCGCCGGCGCCAACCTGGCGGGGCGCGCTTTCCTGCACGACTACGAGGCGGCGCAAGACCCGGACTTTTCCGTGTTGACCCTGATCATGACCGCCCCCTTGGTGGTGGCAAGCTGGATCAACCTGCAATATTACGGCTCCACTGTCGATAACCTGCGCCAAGGCAGCGGCAACAAGGTCTTGCACAATGTGGTCGGCGGACTGATTGGCGTGCTGGAGGGCAACGGTGGCGATTTGCGGGTAGGTCTCGCGGTTCAGTCTCTCCTCGATGGCTATGAGCTACGCCACGAGCCATTGCGTTTATCGGTGTTTATTGAGGCGCCACAGCAGGCTATGGATGGCATCATCGCTGCCCATCCTTTGCTCCGCAACATGATCTGCAATCGCTGGATGACACTCTTCCAGATTGCCGAAGATGGAAGCCCGCACGAGCGGCAACCAGACGGGGGATGGCAGTTACGTCCTCTGTAAAACGTCTCGTTTTTCGATTATGTCCCCTCGCCACCCTAGGCGAGGGATTTTTTCATGGCTGGCCAGCCATGCAGTAACTGTTCACTGATTTCATTCTCCTTTTTGCGGGCAAAATCGAGAAATGCTTGGGCTGCCAGGGAAAGCGGTCGTTCTTTGGGATAGACTAGGTACCACTGGCGCAGGATGGGGAAGCCTTCAACATCGAGCACGCGAATGGGGCCATCCGCTCCTTCCAAGGCCAGGGAATGCAGCGACAGGACAGCAATGCCCAGATGTCCAACAATGGCATGCTTGATCGCCTCGTTGCTGCCAAGCTCCATGCGGATATGCGGATGAAAATGCTTCTGCTCAAACACGCGCATGGTGGCCTTGCGCGTACCAGAGCCCGGTTCACGAAACAAAAAGGGCTGCTGCGCCAGATCCGCCAGCGGAATCCTTCCCTTATCCAGTAGCGGGTGATTGGCGGCGACCATGACGACAATGGGGTTCAGGGCAAAAGCCACGGATACGATGGAGAGATCCTCTTGCGGAGGCTCTCCCATGATATAGATGTCATCCTCCGCATTCTGGATACGTTCGAGGATGCGATCGCGATTGTTCACCTGCAAGGAAAGGTCGATTCCCGGATAGCTTTCCCCGAAAGCACCGAGCAGTTCTGGGGCGATGTACTTGGCGGTGGTGACCACGGCAAGGCGCAAGTGCCCCCGCGCCAGACCGTGACGTTCAGATATAGCGGTTTCCAGATCATCCAGACTGCGAAAGATACTCCGACAGCAAGTATACAAGTCTTGGCCAACGGCTGTTGGACGCAGGCTGCGGCCAGCTTTTTCAAAAATCGGCTCGCCCAGGGTTTCGGCCAGGGTTTTCAGCTGGATGGAGATGGTCGGCTGGGAGACGAAAAGCTCTTCCGCGGCCTTGCCCACGCCGCCAAGGCGAACCACTGCCTCAAAGATTTGTAGCTGGCGCAGGCTCAGATTACGGAGCAGATTGATGGACATCAGCAGATATCTCCACGGCGCTTGAAGAGAGGGCGCATCATACCCTGTACCTTGCTAGTCAGGCACGGCTAGCCGCTGCAGGAGCTTTCAGGTGCTCAGCATGGCGGCGAGCCACACCCAGCCCGCGTTTGCCTACATCTTCGTCGCGCGGCGAATCAGGGGAAAATACCAACGGTAGGGTAGGCAGCGCAGAAGGCTGAAGCGGCGCGTGAAAGCGGGCGGAAATTCGATGGCAAAGCGTTTGCTCTGCATGCCGCGCAGCAATGCCTGTGCAGCCTCGCTTGGCTGCAACAGATGCGGCATGGAAAACTCGTTTTGCGCCGTGAGTGGCGTGGCAACGAAGCCGGGATGCACCACCTGCACGTGAAAGCCGCGCGGCTCGAGATCGATGCGCAAAACCTCAGCCAGGTGCGTGAGCGCCGCCTTACTGGGTCCATAGTAGAGCGACTGAGGCAGCCCCCGAAGAGCAGCAATACTGGAAACGAGTACGATCTGCCCGGCACCGCGCTGCTCCCAGCCAGGCAATGCTGTAGCCAGGGCGCGCAGGGCACCGCGGTAATTCACATCGAGGATGTCTTCTGCCGTTTGGAGATTCAAATCCCAGCTACGCGCAGGCGTGTAAGCACCGGCCAAATAGACAAGCAGATCGAGGCCTTGCCATTGCTGCAGGATCTGCGCGTGCGCCTGCATCAGGCTTTCACCATCCTGCACATCGGCAGGGAGCAGCAAAGTGCGCTGGTCTGCGGGCAGGACCGCCGCAAGTTTTTCGCTGTGGCGCGCGCTCAACGCCACCCGTGCACCAGCAGCATGAAGCGCCTGTGCAGTTGCAGCACCAATACCCGAGCTCGCACCAATCAACCAGCAACGTTTGTCACGCCAAAAATCTCTGTTCATTGGTATTCTCCGGGCTGCGGGTAGCTGCGCACCCGCTCCGCCATTTCTGCTGGCAGGCGGTGAATCTCGATGATTGCCTCGCCCACGAAAATCCCCCAAAAATGCATACGGCTGTGGTTGGCGACGTGATTATCGTCCAGAAGAAACATGCGATCGTCAGTACGTAAGTTGTACTGTTTGTCGCCAACCGGCTGGCGTACGGTATACCGCCAGTGCATGGCGTAGCCCTCAGACGCCCCTTCCGCGAGACCAACTAAATCTCCCGCGCTGCCCTTGGCCGTTCCCCGAAAATTCTTGTGGTCCAACATTTCCAGTTTCCAAACACGCTCGGCATGGGTGCAAGTGCCCTGATCATCGAGAAAAGTAAATCGTTCTTCCAAGGTACCCTGATCGCCCTGCCATGCGCCGAACAGATGCATAAAGAAACGATTACGCACCCGCCGATTACGGTCACAAAAGATTCCACTGGCCGCCATGGGTCCGGAGAAGAACTGATCCAAAAGAAATTCGGGGGTGCTCCTGGCGTAGGTTTTGGTACTGGTGATAGTCATGTGTGGCGACCTCCCTTTCTTATTACTACGTAAAAATCTCGTACAACGATGCATAAAAAAAGGGAGCGCGAACGCTCCCCAATAGGCCACCAGAAGTCAATCCTTGCGTACTGGAATTTTGATCGGAATCCGCTCCGCCTGCCGCTGCTCCTTCGGCAGTATGGGACTCACCACATAAGCGATAGCGACTATCGCCAGGATCCCCGCACTCAGGTCCCAGAAAGGCGTGTTGGCGGAACCCTCGGCAGCGAAGAATGCCGCAATCGAGAAAAACACGAGAGCTTTCAGACCGGGATGTAGATCACGAGATTTCATCGCATCCTCCTACGCTCTCATACGTGCAAGCTGATACAGATCCATCACCGCCCGCGATCCCGCTGACTGCCCCTGGGCAATCGAGTCGTCAATGGTTTCTGGCCCCGTTGCGGCGCCACAAACATAAATACCCTTGCGCGTCGTACCCTGACTGTTGGTGTACTGCTCGGCCCTGTCGATAAAACCGTGCTTTTCCAGGCCGATACCAAAGGTCTTGGCAATCTCGGGGTTTAGCGCGTTGGGATCCATGCCAATGGCGTGCACCACCAGGTCCATGGGGATGACGATGGGGCGCTTGACTAGGGTGTCTTCCCCCTTCACCAACAGACGACCATCGGGGGACTTGGTGACCTCGGCAATACGCGCCTTGACGAACTTGGTCTTGTACTCCTCTTGGCTCTTCCAATAGAACTTGTCTTCGTAGAGGCCGAAGGTACGGATGTCCATGACACTTGCTCCTACGTTGATCGCGTAGTAGGAGCTTAGTCTGGCGCAGCCCTATTGTCAATCTTTTGTAGTATACAAAATATGGTCAAACTTTACGCATTGGTTTTTGCCAACTCTGTACGGCTTGCAAGAGATCCCGCAAGCGGCGGAAGCGCGGTTCACTGCCCGCGCCATCAATCTCCTCCGCACCACTACCGCTCAGCCACAGGCTGGTCTGCGCGGGCATTTCGCGGCGCAGCCGGGCGATGGCCTGCTGGTTGGCGGCGGTAATGGAAGCGGCAGAAATGGCAATCTGTAGTACTGGCACGGCGCAGCTCCGCAGACAGGCGAGTACGTCATCCAAGTCCGGTTCATTTCCCAGAAAGAGTACGTCCGCACCACTACTGAGCAACAGCGTGCGGATCATCTGCAACTCGACTGGCCGATTCTCTCCCGCAAGATTGGCGAGCAAAATCTGCAGGCCTTGCGGATCGGGTGTGGGAAGCATGGCGATTGCCAAACCCAACGCTTCAATTAGTTGTTGCTGGGCCAGGCGGATGACGAAACCAGGGAGAAAGTCATCAAGCTCTGCCCGTGCCAGACGCTGTTGCAGAGGGGCGGCGACCTGCGTAATGAACTGACGCGCGCCCTCCGCCGCCAAGTCCTGGCGAAGCAGTCTCCGATACGCAGGAAAATCTTGATCTTGCAGGGAATCCCATAGTGCTTCCAGCTGCACTTCACCTTGATCATCAGCAGTTGGTGCGGCGCTTTCGGGTAACTCCTGCAAAAGCCGCTCGATTTTCTCACCGTCGGCGCCAACCACAAAGCCAGGTCGATAACCAGCGGCGAGGAGTTTGTTGATGTCCTGTAAGCGTTCAATCTGTGTTCGACTGTACAAACGATTGCCGCTCGCGTCACGTTCCGGTATCGGAAAGTCATAACGTCGCTCCCACATCCGCAGCAATTCTTTGGAAATCCCGGTTTCCTGCTCTACAACGCTAATAGGGTATTGGCCATCTTCCGTTTGCATGGTTTTTTATGTACTCTATTTGTATAGGACGTAACGACTACCACTTCAAGCATATGGTAGTGCGATCATGCCACGTTCAAGCCGTATAGTACAAAGCCAGGTCAGCGCAGCGAGGGGAGAGGGTGAAAGAATTTTTTCCACAAGCATGGCGCAACCAGCTTGCGCGAATCGACAAACAGCAGATTGAGCAGTGGGGCTTCGGCGTGATTGCACTCGACACCGCCGCGCGTGTCGTCTTGTTCAACAGTGCCGAAGAACGATTGAGTGGTCTCCCCCGTGCCGAAGTGATCGGCAAGGATTTTTTCGTAGACGTGGCGCCTTGTACCGCCAGTCGCTTGTTCCGAGGACGATACCTGCGTGCGCGCGAGGAGGGGCAGCTTGATGAACACTTCTTCTACACCTTCACCTACCGCATCCGGCCGATTTCAGCGCATGTGCATATGTTGCACGACAGCAAGCAAACAGCGCTGGTCTTTCTTTTCTTGGACCGGGCGGTTCCACTATTCGAGGATTTAGGATGAGTGCGCAACCACAAGCATACTTGGAGGATGCTTTTCTTCTCGCCCTGGATGCGCTGGGGGAGCAACGTTTTTCTACTTCGGGATCGCGCGAAGAACAAGACCTGCTGCTGTATTTCTGTCTGCAAAGTCTGTGGCAGTTATTAAATAACGCCTATCAGGGGGATGGCGATCGCTTTCTGCAGCGAGAGCAAATTCAGCAACTGCAGGATATTGATGAGCGCATCGTGGAGCTCGAAGGCAAATTGCCGTCCGAACTGGTAGCGGACGCACGTCGCTGTATGTTCAGTTATGTGGCGCGGCTGGATGCGGAAGCAGAGTCGAGAGTGTGACTGCGCGGGCCGAGCTTTTGCAGCTGCTACGTGCCGGCCTGGAGTCCGGTTACTGTTTGGACTGGCGGGTAGACGGTATCAGCCACGGCTGGCCCGGCACTGCCCTACTCGCTTGGTCCTTGCGCCTGCGTCAGCGCTGGCGCCAACAACTTCCGGCAAGGGCGCGCATCGCCGTCATCCTCCCCAATAGCCCGGCTTTTCTGGCCCACTGGCTGGCGGCTTGGCAGGGGAACTGGGTATTCTGCCCGCTGCCGGAGCTAACCGCCCCAGAGCAGAACCGACGCTTGCGCCTCTTGGCCCCGCAGCTCCTGGTTTACTGGGAGGACGGGGCCATCCGCGAGCGCTGGTTGAATCCGGGGCGGCCCGTCGTGGCGGATCCCGAGGACCTCGCCAGTATCTACTGGAGTTCGGCTACCGTGGGCCAGGGTAGCGCCTACGGCTTGTCCTACGCGGCCCTGCTCTGGCAGTGGCAGCAGCATGGTCCGGCCTTGGCTTTGTCGCGCGCGAGTCTCGTGCGCAATACCCTGCCCTGGAGCCACGTCTTTGCCGGGGTGCTGGAGCTCTTGCCAGCGGTCATCGCAGGGGCCGAGCTGGTGCTGGCCCCCCTCGCGGAACTGCGCCAGGCGTCCATGACCCACCTTTGCACGGTGCCGCGCATCGCCGCGCTTCTGACCCCCGCGCAGTTAGGGGAGATCCAGGGAGGCATCGTCGGCGGCGCCCCGGTGGATGCCCCGTTGGCTGCGCACTTGGCGGGCAGCCGTCTGCGGGTGGGCTATGGGCAGACGGAGGCCGGCCCTGGGGTAAGCCTGGGCGCGCCGGGGGTGTTCTCCGAGGCGGGGGTGGGCACCCTGCTGCCCGCCCTGGAGGGCGTTGTGGATGGAACCCTGCGCTATCGCGCGTCGGGGCAGTCCCTGGGGCGTTGGACGGGAGAGGCCTGGGAGGCGGTCAGCGATGTCGGCGGCTGGATCGACAGCGGCGACTGCCTCATCCCGCTGCCCACGGGAGATTACCGCTGGCAAGGCCGCCGCGACGCTGCCTTCAAGCTGGCGGATGGTCGGGGCATTCAGCCCGAAGGCGAGGAACTGCGGCTACGGGCGCGTTACCCTGGTTTGGCCCAGTTGCTCCTCGGCGCTCCCGGCGAGCGGCGCTTGAGCGCCCTAGGCGCCGTTACCGATGGGGATTGGGCACAACTGCGGCGCCACTGGCACGAGCCCTATCCCCTCTTTGCCCTGCCGCCTGAGCAGTGGCAGGCCTGGCAAAGCGGCACCGGCAAGGTCCGCCGCCAAGCCCTGTATGCCCAGTGGCAACAGATTCTGGCGCAGGCAACACGCTTATAGGAGATCAGCATGGAGCGATGGATAGTCGTCACGGGTGCTTCGGGGGCTTTGGCCCAAGCACTCTTTGTCGCGTTACGGACGGCAGGCTGGGGCGTGGTGGCGGTCTCGCGCCAGGCCGCGCCAGCAGACACGGATGCCGGGCAGGTATGGATTCAGGGCGATGTGTCTGACCAGAGCGGAGCTGAAGCGGTGTTTGCCGAACTGGCCCAACGCAATATCGTCCCCGAGTTTCTGGCGCACCTTGCCGGTAGCTTTTTGCTGGCGGGGCTCGCCCAGACCTCAGAAGAACAGTATCGCCAATGTTTGGCGGCCAACCTCGACTCTGCCTTTTTCACCCTGCGCGCCTTTGTCTCCGCCCGCAAAAAGGCGGGTGGCGGTGGTGCTGCGGTTTTCGTCTCCTCGGTGGTTGC
This sequence comes from Acidithiobacillus sp. IBUN Pt1247-S3, assembly GCF_041146875.1. Classification (NCBI taxonomy): domain Bacteria; kingdom Pseudomonadati; phylum Pseudomonadota; class Acidithiobacillia; order Acidithiobacillales; family Acidithiobacillaceae; genus Acidithiobacillus; species Acidithiobacillus sp. IBUN Pt1247-S3. Next base: position 11,210 of record NZ_JBFRXP010000010.1, read on the forward strand.
CGGAACCGGAGTGGCATTTCATGAGGCAGTAGCCGCGGCCAAGGGCGGTCTGGAGGCCCTGGTCCTGGCGGCGGCTGCCACCCACGCCCGCGATCATATCCGCATCAATGCGGTCCGCTCTGGGCTGATGGACAGCCCTGCGGCGAGCCACATGCTGCGTAACGAGCGCTCACGGGAAATGGCGCGCAAACAATATCCCTTGGAAGAGTTGATCTCCCCAAACGATGTGGCAGGGGCCCTTCTGTTTTTGCTCCATGCGGGGCAGGTTACCGGGCAGATATTGGCCGTGGATGGAGGCTTCAGCGCCATCCGCCCCATGGTGACCCAGTAGGGCGGAAAGATTTTCGCCCGCTTGCGGTTGTTTACTGCGCCGCGACGCGAAAGGTCTCGAAGAGGATATCCACGGCGGTATGCTGGGCACCGTGGGCAACGGCATCAAAAATGTCTTGATCGGTCCAGCCCAACTGGTGCAGTGCGGTAATTTCCTGGTCCTCCACCGCGCGTGGATTGCGCACGGCGCGCACCGCATAGTCCAGGAGCTGGTTTTCCGCATCGCTCAAGGGGCCGTGGCGCGGGTCTTTCAAGGCGTTGGCAATGGCGGAATCGCTGATGCCGGCGTTGAGCAAAAGGCCACGATTAAAGCCGATACAAAATTGGCAGTGCCCATCCTCGGACAGAATATAGCGCAGAAGGGCGAGAAAATTCGGCGAGAGGCGTGGATGTTGGCCAAAGTAGCCCAGCAACTGCATCTGAATCTGTAGCAGTTTGGGGCTGACCCCAAAGAGCTGCAGGCCTTCGGGCACGCCACCAAAGGCTTGCTGAATGTTGGCATAGAGCTCCGCTAGCTCACCTTGGGCGTCGGCGGGGGCGGTGAGGTGTAAGGTCGTCATGGCAGTATCCCTTCAGTCACAGTAGAGCAGAAAAGATACCAACTAGGCGGTATGTAATCAAGCGCGAGCCTCTCTTTGATGCTGCGACGCCTTCGGACACCGCCGACCACTAGCCAGCCGCCCCGAAGTTGGAACGATATGTCTGCTGGAAAATGGCCTCCTGGAAAAATACGTCATTTGTACTAACATTGAGGCCATTGTACATCATAGGGTGAGCTTGCCATGACCACTACTACCGCTCGTTCGGCCAGGCTAGGCCTGCGCGCAACACCTGAACAGGAAGCCGTTCTGCGTCGCGCCGCCGAGATCGCACACAAATCTTTAACGGATTTCATTCTCGATGCCGCTTACCAAGCGGCAGAAAAAACCTTGCTCGACCAGCGGTTGTTTATGGTTTCCGGCAGTCAGTACCAGGCGCTCCTGGAAATGCTGGATCGACCGGAGTCTGACAACGCCGGTTTGGCCAATTTATTCTCCCGACGCCCGGTGTGGGCGGAAAAATGAGTCTATCGGTACCACAATCACTGGATGCGAGTCATTGGCTGGAGGATTTTGACTGCGGAAAACCAGCCCTCACCGATTGGCTGCTACGACACGCACGCCAAGCGCAAGGTAGTGGTTTTGCGAAAACGTTCGTCGCCTGCGAAGGCCGTCGCGTTGCCGGGTATTTCAGCTTGACCGTTGGCCAGATTGACACGCTCGACGCTCCCGAGCGGATGCGTCGCGGGACGGGCCAATACCCGATTCCGCTGGTCATTCTGGCGAGGCTTGCGGTCGATCTCGACTACCAAAGACAGGGTCTTGGCTTCAGCCTGCTGCAAGACGCCATTCGCCGAACGGTTGCAATTGCTGAGCACGCAGGCATTCGAGCGCTGCTGACACACCCCATCGACGAAGATGCCGAGGCGTTCTATCGTCGTTTTGGCTTCGAGTCGACACCCGCACACGATCGACAACTGATGCTGCTGCTCAAGGATGCGCGGCGTTTTTGCTGAAACACCGCAATGAAGCCGAACGGGTGCCCGCTTTCGCGCCCGCTGGCCCAGGCTGGCAGCCACGCATGGATGCAGCGCTCCAAGAATGGCTGGCTACGCATCCGTCGTTGTAAAGTGCCCGGGGGGCTCTGCAGTCAGGTTAGTGGTCTGTCATCGCAAGTACAGCAGCTGGCAATCGATCGCCATACGTTGCGATCTGCGCGGCTGCTTGCCCTAGATCTTCAACTTCCGAGGCAGTCAGCGTAATGTCTGTGGCCGTAAGGTTTTCCTTCAGACGGTGCAACTTTGTCGTACCAGGGATGGGGGCAATCCAAGGCTTTTGAGCCAGTAACCAGGCCAGCGCGATCTGTGCCGGTGTTGCTCCGCGTTGCTCGGCGAAGGTTTTAATCTGTTCCACCAAAACGAGATTTGCTTCACGGACTTCGGGCGCAAAGCGCGGGACGGAATTGCGAAAATCCGTGGCGTGGAACTCTGTGTCTGCGCCGATGGCTCCGGTCAAAAACCCCGCACCCAGGGGACTAAAAGGCACGAAACCAACACCGAGTTGCTCCAACGTCGGTAAGAGCTCTGCCTCCGGCCCGCGGTACCACAGCGAATACTCGCTCTGCACGGCGGCAACCGGTTGCACTGCATGGGCGCGGCGGATGGTCTGGGTACCTGCCTCGGAGAGGCCGAAGTGCTTGACCTTTCCTTCCTGAATCAAATCTCGCACAGTGCCGGCTACCTCTTCAATAGGAACGTCGGGGTCAACGCGGTGTTGGTAAAATAAATCAATGCGATCGGTCCCCAACCTTTTAAGACTGGCGTCTGCCACAGCGCGAATATGCTCGGGGCGACTGTTTAGGCGTCCGCTGCGTTTACCGCTGGCCGGGTCGATGTCAAAGCCGAATTTGGTGGCAATTACCACCCTTTCCCGCATTGGCGCAAGTGCTTCTCCCACCAACTCCTCATTCGCGAAGGGCCCATAGGATTCTGCCGTATCAAAGAACGTGATTCCTAGGTCTACCGCCTCACGGATTAAGGTCATCATGTCTTTATGATCGGCCGGTGGTCCATATGCCGCGCTCATGCTCATGCAGCCTAAGCCTATCGCAGATACCTCCAACCCGCTGTTACCCAATAACCTGTACTTCATGGATGCCCTCCCGGTGTTGAAGAATGATACGATGCAGTCCTATTTGGCAAAAAATGTACGGAGACTAGGCTGCCCATGGCAAAAATCGCAATCACCCATGCCATTGGTCGCGGTGTGCCGTCAGCAAATATGCCGACCAGAGCCGAGCCCAAGATGCCACTGCCGTACTGTATCGCTCCCACTAACGCTGAAACTGCCCCTGCGCGTTGCGGCAGTAGGCCAAGTGCCCCAGCGATGGAATTGGCGACGATGAAGCCATTGGCGGAAATGTATAGACAAAGCGGTAGTACCAACCCAGCCAGCCCGCCCCAGCCGCTCAGTGTTGCAATGAGCAGCCAGAGCACTGAAAGCGCTGCGCCGTAGGTACCGAAACGCAGTAAGCGATCGCTGCCCATGCGTCCTACCAAACGGCCGTTGATCTGATTGGTGATCATAACGCCCAGAATTCCGACCGCGAATAGCAGACCGTAGACCTGAGGTGACACATGGTAATAGGAGATGAAAGCGAAAGGCGTTCCTGCGATATAGGCGTAGACGCCACCGTAGAAGAATCCACCAGCCCAGGCGTAAGCTAGCAGGCGACCGTTACGTAGCAGTTCAGCGTACCGGAAAAATGTTTTGTGCAGAGCTTCCCTGCTGCGATGGTGGTGGGGGAGCGTCTCCGGCAGAATGGTCAGCGTTACCAAAGTCAATAGACCAACGATAACCAGGGTCCAGAAAATTGCCCGCCAAGACGCTACATGCAGAATCAAGCCGCCCACGCTGGGCCCGACCAATGGTGCAATAGCCATTACCGTTATGAGGGTTGACAACATCTTGGCAGCACGCACCCCGTCATACAGATCGCGCACCATGGCTCGTGCAAGTACCACGCTCGCACAAGCCCCAACGGCCTGCACCACCCGCCACACAATCATCACGTTGATATTGGCAGCTAAGGCGCAGCCCGCGGAACCGATGATGAACAGCAGCAACCCCAGCGCCACTGGCAATCGCCGCCCATGACGGTCGGCAAATGGTCCCCAGAACAACTGTCCGACACTGAATCCGATGAGATAACCTGAGATCGTCAGTTCGACCGATCCAGGACTGGCGTGTAATGACTGCGCCATAGCAGGGAGGGCTGGTAGGTATAGATCAGTGGAGATGGAAGCGAATGCCATGAGTATGCTGAGGATGGCCAAAACGAGCAGTCCATGGTCCTCGGCAGGGGAGCGTTGGTCTCTGCGATCATCTGGCTCTAGACGGTTCCGCAAAGACCGGCGGACGGCCGTGCCCGATGTGCAGACCGAGCAAACGTTTTGGGTCACAGGGTGGTCCTCCCAATCAACGATCTACGCGCTGCTGAAGGTGCGGTGGATAGCGGTCGCCGACAATGGTAAGCGACCCTAGTGCGGCGTCAATGGTGCGGAGATCAGAGGCCGTCAGTTCGACAGTTGCCGCCCCAATGTTCTCCTCCAGCCGGTGCAGCTTGGTCGTCCCTGGAATCGGCACGATCCAGGGCTTTTGCGCTAGTAGCCAGGCCAGGGCGATCTGCGCCCGAGTCACGCCCTTGTCTGCTGCTAATTGCCCGAGCACTTCCACAAGTCCTGCGTTGGCTTGGCGGTTGGCTTCAGTAAAGCGGGGAACGAGGTGGCGAAAGTCAGACTTGTCGAAGGTCGTGTGGGCGTCGATTGCCCCAGTCAAGAAGCCTCTGCCGAGCGGACTAAAGGGTACAAAGCCTATCCCCAATTCTTCCAATACCGGTAGCGTGTCCTCTGGCTCGCGCCACCACAGCGAATATTCACTTTGCAATGCAGCAACCGGTTGGACTGTATGGGCGCGGCGGATGGTCTGGGTGCCCGCCTCGGAGAGGCCGAAGTGCTTGACCTTTCCTTCTTGAATCAAATCTCGCACCGTGCCGGCGACGTCCTCAATGGGCACCTGGGGGTCCACCCGGTGCTGGTAGAACAGGTCGATGCAATCGGTTTTTAGACGCCTGAGCGACGCATCGGCCACGGCACGAATCTGTTCCGGACGGCTGTCCAGGCCATTGGCGGCCACGCCCTCAGCAAAGCCAAACTTGGTCGCAATGACCACCTTATCGCGAAAGGGTGCTACGGCCTCGCCTACGAGGGATTCGTTCAGGAAAGGGCCATAGACCTCGGCGGTGTCAAAAAAGGTCACCCCGCGTTCAAAAGCGGCACGGATCAAACGAATCGCCTCCGTAGACTCCGTGGCCGGTCCGTAGCCATGACTCAGGCCCATGCAACCCAGACCGAGTGCGGAAACTTCCAGGCCGCCTTGGCCCAATGTGCGTGTGTTCATGGTAGTTCTCCTGAGGAATAGTAAAGGATGGCAAAACTATAGCCCCCCATTGGTTTATTGATAAGATACGGTAATCGTCATGCCCATATGAAGGATTCTCATAAATGATGACGGAGGACTTCAATGATTTGCTGGCTTTTGTGGCCGTTGCCCAGGCGCGGAGCTTCACAGGAGCAGCGCGACAGCTTGGGATCTCGCAGTCGGCGTTGAGCCATCGCATGCGGTCTCTAGAAAATCGTTTGGGGTTACGTTTGTTGGCACGCAGCACGCGCAGCGTTTCGCCGACGGAAGCCGGTGAACGGTTGCTACAGACCCTCGCGCCGCGTTTTGCAGATATTCATGCCGAACTCGCGGCGCTGCGCGATTTGCGGGAGCAACCAGCGGGTATTATCCGCATTACTACCGCTGAACATGCCGCCAATACCGTGCTATGGCCAAAATTGAGCCAGGTGCTACCCAAATATCCAGATCTGCAAGTTGAAATTAACATCGATTATGGCTTGACTGACATTGTCGCACAGCGTTTCGATGCAGGTGTGCGGCTAGGCGAAAACTTGGAGAAGGACATGATTGCAGTGCGCATTAGTCCGGATCAGCGGATGGCAGTGGTGGCGACTGCGGATTACTTTGCCAACCACAGCCCTCCACAAACCCCTCAGGACCTAACGGAGCACGATTGTATCAACCTGCGTCTACCACACGGTGGGATCCTGGCCTGGGAATTTGAGCGCGACGGGCGCTGTATCAATGCTCACGTGCAAGGGCAATGGGTTTTCAACAGTAGTAGTCCTGTCTTGCGCGCGACCCTGGCGGGTGCGGGCCTGGGTTACGTCCCAGAGGACGTCGCCTTGGAGCATATTGCCGTTGGGCGTTTGCAGCGCGTGCTGGACGAGTGGTGCCCAAGTTATGCGGGCTACCATCTATATTACGCGAGCCGGAGACAGTCCTCACGTGCCCTGGCGGTCATCGTAGAGGCGCTTCGCTACCGTCCATGATGGCTGATGCTGATGCTGATGCTGAGCCGACGAGCTGCCCTATTTGCAGCCCTTTGGCGACGTCAATAAACGGACTTTGTGCTTGGCGGCAAACCTGCCCTTGACTCGCGCCAATTTATGCCCGCTGACCTTTCTCGACGTCCCCGAATCCGCCTATAGCCGAGCCATTCTGGGCGTATATGAAACGACGCGGGTTGCCTTATTGTGCGACCTTTACGTCTGGGCCTATGAACGCTCCACCCAGGAATACCTGGCTATCAAGCGCGATTTGAGCTAGCCAGACCCGCTGCGCTTGGCTTGGCGCGAAGTAATCAAGCAGGCTGTCCGTGAAGTTGTCCTGCATCCTGAACGCGCACCCCTAGATGCCATTGCAAAATGCCTGTCTACAGACGACTTGGGCGCCGACAAAGAAAATGTTGAGGCATTGGTCATGGAAGAGCTGCGCCGGCTCCATGAAGGGGTACTGGCCCGTTACGGACTACGGCCCTCGGAGTTTGCGGAATGGCGATCCCGCCAGCGTTAGCACTACGCTTGCCGCATATTCCGTTGTTTCCAAGGCCGATATGACTCTTCTCACTCAGTGCTAGCGTGTCAGTGCTAGCGTTGGTAATACCGCGGTGATACCCTGAAGCAATGAAAGTCGCCATTTCCGTTCCCGATCAAATCTTCAGCGCCGCTGAGCAATTGGCGGAGCAGTTGCACGTGTCCCGCAGTCATCTCTACGCAGAGGCATTGTCTGCGTATCTTGGTACCCGTGGCGATGCCGCTGTCACCGCCAAGCTAGATGTGGTTTACGGGGTGGAGTCTTGCGGCGTCGAGCCGGGTCTCGCTAAGGCACAGTTGCAGTCTATCAGCCATGAGGCGTGGTGAGATCTGGTGGGCATCCCTGCCGGCGCCAGCAGGCTCCGGACCTGGCATGCGCCGCCCTGTCGTGGTAGTTCAATCGAACCCGTTCAATGACAGCCGTATTGCCACGGTGATTGTGGCGGTCATCACGTCGAACCTAGGCTTAGCTGAAGCGCCCGGTAACGTGCGGCTGAGCAAGTCAGCGTCTGGCCTTGCCAAGCCATCCATCATCAACGTATCCCAAGTGCTGACGGTTGATCGTGCACTGCTCACCGAGCGCGTCAGCGCTCTGTCTGGACAAGTCTTGCGCCGTGTCGAAGAGGGCTTGCGACTAGTCCTCGGCCTTTGAGTCCAGCTCAGCGCCGATTCAAGCCCTGTTCTTCCAGAAAGGCGCGCATGTGGGGCCGGGCTTCTCGGCCGACCAAGGCCGCCACCTCCTGACTCCAGGAATTGTTTTTGGCATTGCTGCTGCGCTGGGCGTAGTAGGCGTGCATCGTCGCATCGTAGGCGGCAATGCCCTCGGCGTCGGCGCTTTCGTCGTAGCCCTCACGTTTGAGGACGACGGACAGGGGCAGGCGCGGTTTCACTTCCGGGTCTTGGGCAGGGTGGCCCAGGCAGAGGCCAAAGACGGGGTAGCTCTGGGTGGGTAGATGCAGAAGATCGCTGATTTCGCGAGGGTGATTGCGCACTGCGCCAATGTAGCAGGTGCCCAGTCCGATGGACTCGGCGGCGATGACACAGTTCTGGGCGAAGAGGGCGGCATCGATGCTGGCAATGAGAAAATGCTCGGTCATCCCGGCCACAAAGGGCGTCTCGGCGCGGGTGCAGATGGCCTCGGCGCGGTGCAGATCGGCGCAAAACACCAGGAAGGCAGCGGCGCTACGGACCTGCTCCTGATCGCCAGCGAGCTGGGCGATGGCGTTCCGCTGCGCCCGGTCTTCCACTTGGATTACCGTACATGCCTGAATATTGCTGGACGTGGCCGCGTGCTGACCACAGCGCACAATGTCGGCAAGGGTGGCCGCGTCCACCGGATCCGGGCGGAACTGGCGGATGGAACGATGGTTTTGCAACAGCGTAAACACGTCATTCATTACAGACCTCACAAAGTTTCAGGGCCAGGGTGCATTTTGACAAAATATGCCAGCAAATGTCCCAACTCCATGCCGGATTGGGGCCGCTGGCCCGATGTGCCAGGGGCTTGCCTGGCATGCGCGGTGCGTGTGCGCGCTTGATGGTGGAGTTGCCCGGCAGCCCGCAATGCACGGTAGCAGGTTGCCTCCGCCTGGATAGACTACTAGCACCCCTGCGGGTACCTGGGGGCCTGCGGGTGTTTGTTACCGAGAGAGCAGGTCAACGTAGGCCTGATAGCTGTAACTCCGGTTCTTTTTTCGGCCGGTCATCTCGGTCACGATGCCCAACGCTTCCAGTGCCTTGACCGCTCCCGTTGCCGTGGGGAAACTGTTGTCCAGTTGCTGGCGAACGCGTTCGATGCTGAAGCGCGGCATCATTGGCAGCATCTCAAACAGCCGATAGCTCGCCGGCCCTGCCTTGGCCGATTGCAACAAGCGCGTACGATCGGTGGCCACCAAGCTGGCGACCGCGATGATGTTCTTCTCTGCTTCGCCCGCAGCGGTGGCCACGCCTTCCAAAAAGAAGGTTATCCAAGACTCCCAATCGCCCTCCGTGCGGATGGCTGAGAGGCGACGGTAGTACTCCCCTTGGTGTTGTTTCAAGTAGCCGCTGAGGTATAACAATGGTTCGGACAGCAATCCCCAATGCTCAAACAGGACCGCAATCAGCAGTCGGCCGATGCGTCCGTTGCCGTCCAAAAAAGGGTGGATGGTTTCAAACTGCGCATGGATCAGGGCGACCTTGACCATCGGCGGCAAATCCGTCGCCCTGCCATGAATGAACCGCTCCATATCGGCCAACAGCGCAGGAACGTGCTCCGGCGGCGGAGGGACGAAGATCGCATTGCCGGGCCGCGTGCCGCCAATCCAGTTTTGGGACCGACGTATCTCGCCCGGTTGCTTGCCTGCACCGCGTGCTCCATCCAGCAGCCGTGCATGTGCCTCGCACAGTAGTCGCACGCTGATGGGCAACCCTTTGGGATTGCGCAGTTGCGCCTGCGTCCAGCGAAAAGCACGGAGGTAGTTAGTCACTTCCTCCACGTCATCGGTATTGCTGACCTGAAAGCCCGCTTCTTCATCGAAGAGATCCGTCAGCGTGGCCTGTGTTCCCTCAATCTGCGAGGTGAGTAAGGCTTCCTTACGAATGGCGCTGTAAAGCAACCAATCTACTGACGGCACCAGTCCCGATACCCCCGCCAGGCGCGCAAGGGCTAATTCGGCCCGCCGATTGGGCTCAGTGAATGCCTCGGGCGACAGCGCCGGATCAGCGGGCGGCAAGGCATAGGGCACAAACGCTTGCACCGGCTCGCCTAGTGTTTTGGAAATCGAATAGATCCCAGCGCTGCGTGTCATTGAAAGCTGCCTTTAGTTCAGCCCGATCAAATTAAAGGACTCTTTAATTTTATACGCAAGCATCGGTAAAGGCCAGTGCGGGGTGTCTCTGCGTCTTGTATCAGCACCGCACCATGGCTGGTCAGGAGTGTCCAGGTCTAGACGCTCTGGCGCCTAAGACTCAGGGCAAAATCGACCCTGACCGGCGATTGAGCCACCACACCGACCCGTTGAGATAAAAGGCTACCCCTAGCCAGAGCAGATAGGGGAGCATCAGCACGCCGGCCAGGGGCAGCAGCCGGTAAAAGAGCAAGGTATCCGCCAGTACCAGCAACACCAGGAGACTCAGGTCGGCCCAGGCCCAAAGCATTTGCCGACGACCGAAAAAAATCCACGACCAGGCCGCGTTGGCCACCAACTGCAGGACATAAAGCAGCAGGGCCAGGGACCGGCTGGCGCTATCGGGAAGTAAAAAAATCTGGGCTGCGGCAATGGCCATCAAAAGATACAGCAGGGTCCAGACCACTGGAAAGACCCAGGGCGGCGGCAGCCCCAGGGGTTTGCGCAGGGTTTGGTACCACGGACCTGGGCGAAAGCGCGCGCCGGTGAAGGCCGTAGCGAAACTCAGCCCCAAGCTAATGCCGTAGATGAGGAAAATCATTGAGGTGCTTGTCCCTCTACTCCGGCGCGCTCATTGCCGCCCGATTGGCCGCAGTATCCGGCAGCTTGTGCATCTCTAGCGTGATATCCCCCGCGTGGAGGCCGTACCAAGTCACATCGGTTTTATCTACCACCACGTCGGGGCTGATCATATACATCCAGTCGTCGGCGTGGAGATTGTAGTAGGATTTGCCGACGGGCTGTTTGACGTCATAGCTCCAGTGCAGGGCAAAGCCATAGGCGTCGCCCTGGGCGCTCTTCACGTCCCCCGCCGACCCTACGGCAGAGCCGGAAAAATGATGATCGCCATCGTCCTGCAAATGCCAGACGCGCTGGGCATGGGTGATCTTGCCGTCGTTGGCAATGTAGGTGAAGTACTCGTCCAAAGTGCCGGTGTTGCCCTGCCAAGAGCCCATCATGCGCACGGTAAAGCGATTGACCACCTTGCCCGAACGGTTCTGAAACATGCCCGTAGCGATGAGGGGACCGTTGAAGAATTGGCGTAAAGAAAACTTCGGCTGGGTGTGGGCGTAGTCCGTGGGGACCGTGGCGCAGCCGGCCAGGGCCAGGGTGGCACCCAAAGGGGCGATAAGATAACGCAGTTTCATAGGGATGCTCCTACAGGGGTGGTGCTTAGGGCAGCGGCGCCTTCGACGCGCTGGGGTTGTAAAAGGACAATGGCGGCCAGTTTGAGCGCGGCGGGGACCAGGGCATAGCCCAGCAGCAAGGCCCAGAGGTTCTTGCCGCTGGCGCTGTATCCCAGGCCTTGCAGGAGGGGCAGAATGAGCCCGGCGCCTAGGGCCGTGGCGGCTTTGCCCACCCAGTTGTAGAGGCCAAAATAGGAACCGGCCCGAGCCGCTGCGTCGCTGTCGGTATGGTCGGCCAGGATGCTAGGGGGCAGGGCTTGATCCGCCCCCAGGGATAGCCCGCTGAACAAGCAGACCAGGGCGTAGCCCCACAGCGCCCCTGGCCCCAGCAAAACCGCCCCCAGAAAGGCCAGGGTGGCCAGGGTCATGGCCCAACGCCAGGCCAGGGCCTTGCCCTGGCGCCGCGAGGTCCACAGCCAGAAGGGCATCCCTGCGGCACCAGCGAGGAAGTAGAGGAGCAAAAAGGCCGGCGCCCATTGCGGGGCCTGGAGGATCTGGTCGACGAAAAAGAAAAACAAGGTCGCGGCGACGGTGTTGGCGCTCTGGGACAGGGTGTACACCCCCAGCAGGCGTGCAGTGTGGGGGCGGCGCAGGGGCTCATAAAAGCGCCAGAATGGACCCTTTTCCGTAGTGCGGACGGGGCGGCGCAGACTCTGCCCCCAGAGGGGCAGGGCGGCAACGAGCAAAAGCGCGGCGAAGGTCAGGGCAAAGGCCGGCCAGGCCCACTGAGCACCCAGCTCCCGATGCAGGAGTGTGGGCAGTACGGCGGCGAGGAGGACCCCCAGCAAGGCCCCTGCCTCGCGGGCGGTGGTCAGCCAGGTCCGGCCCTGATAGCTGCTGGAGAGCTCCGCTCCCAGGGCTTGATAGTTGAGGCTGCTGACGCTGTAGGCTAAGTAAAACAAAAGCAGTGCAGGGGCTAGGGTCCACCACACCGAGACATCGGCTATGGGGTTGAAGAGCATATAGAAACTGAACATCAGCAGCGGCAGGCCCCCAACAATCAGGGCTAGGCGTGCGCCGTGTCCGGCAGCCCAGGCATCGCTCCAGCGCCCGATAAGGGGGTCAACTATGGCATCCCCCAAGCGGGCCAGGAGCAGGAACACGCCAATGCCTGCCAGGGACAGCCCATAGCGGGTTGCGTACAGATGGGGCAGGAGCAGATACACCGGCAGGGCACCAAAGGCCAAGGGCAGGCCTAGGGGCGCGTAGCGCAAAAGGAGTCGCGCCGGCGGGTGGTCCTGCTTAGGCATGCGGTCCCAGGAGCTTTTTGCGCAGACCCGGCACTTTCGTTGCGGGGTCCAGCCAGATGCCGAAGAAGGCTGGGCAAAACGCCGGGTTGTGGATCGTACTAAAGAGCTTGCCGTTGAAGTAGAAGGCCGTGTACTGCTGAGGCACGCACAGGCCCACCAGCTCATCCCCCGGTTTCACGTTGGGGAAGGCGGTTTTCAGTTCCTCGGCAAAGGCGGCGTGGAGGCTGCGACTGGGGTGGCTAAGGCGGTCCATCTGCTCTAGGGAGGTGCGCGCCAGCTCCCGGCTACTGAAGTCCCGTTTATATTGAATAGCCAAGGCAAAGGGTGCCGTCTGGGGGGCGTAGGTCTGGCCATCCACATAGAGCGCGGCGTTGTAGACGTGAAAGAGGAACCAGTAGAGTTGTCCGGCGCCCAGCAAATGTAACTTGGGTTGTGCACTGTACACCACTGTCGGTAGGGGCACGTCAACTTTTCCGGCCCAGGCGGTAGGGGCAGCGATGAGGGACAAGGCCGTGAAACCTGCAAGGGTTAGCCTATGCATGGGCAAGTGTCCACTGGCCAACATCAATGCTGGCTTCGCGGAACCCTGCCTCGCAATATGCCAGGTAAAAACGCCACAGGCGCTGAAAGGTCTGATCGTAACCCATCTCACCAAGAGCTTTACTCTGGGCATCGAAACGTTCCCGCCAATAGCGCAGGGTACGGGCGTAATCCTGCCCAAACTGTTTCCGCCCCATGATTTGCAAACGTGCCGCCTGCAACTCCTCTTGCAGCGCCTTGGGTGAGGGCAAGAAGCCGCCTGGGAATACGTGACGCCGAATATAGTCCGATCCGCTGCAATATTGCGCGTAGAGTTCATCCGTAATATGGATACTTTGCACCACCGCGCGACCGCCGCTACGTAGCAGGCTATTAATGCGACGGAAGTAGGTAGGCCACCAGTCACGCCCCACGGCCTCAAACATCTCGATGGAGACAATTCCATCGTATAGCCCCTTAACCTTGCGGTAGTCGCAGTATTCAAGGCTTGCCCGATGCGTCAAACCGGCTTTTTCGAGGCGCTCCCGCCCGTAGCGCAATTGCTCTTGCGAAAGCGTAATGCCATATACTTGGTATCCTTGGCGTGCGGCATATTCGGCAAACGCACCCCAGCCACAGCCAATCTCCAGAATTTTTGCCCCGGGCTGCAGGCGCAGACTCTCCAATGCCATGGCGTATTTGCGCTCCTGTGCCTGCTCCATGCTCTGCTCGGAATTATCCTCAAAGCAAGCACTTGAGTAGCTCATGCTCGGGTCGAGCCAGAGACGATAGAAGTCGTTACCCAAGTCGTAGTGTTCAGCAATATTCTTGCGACTGCCCCTCTCGGTGTTGGCGCGAAACTGGTCTAACAACCAGAACAATCTCCGCCGCCACCAACTGCCCTGTATCCAGGCCTCCAGGGCCGCACGATTGCGCACGGCAAGTGCGATCAGCTGCGCCGGATCAGTGCTATCCCAGAACCCCTCGAAGTACGCCCGCCCCATGCCTACGTCCCCATCACGCACAATGCGATCAATCACCCGCCAGTTGTAGATGCGCCAGTGCGCGCGCGGCCCAGACTCGGCGCTGTGAAAATTCCAAATATCACCCTCGGGGGTGTGTAACTCTAAAGACCCACATTGCAGATGCCGGTCGAGTAGCTGAAAGAGCAGTCGCGCCTTACGGGTGGGCAGTCTTTTCTGCACAGGCAGAGAGGCAACGCGGGGGGTGCTCATAGGCTAATCTCCTCGGAAGGGGGGACAGGTTTGCGCTGCAGGCGAATACCCGCACGCCAGGTCTTCAGGGCTTCCCAGTGGATGCCAACAGTGACCACGAAAGTCATCAGAGGATTACCGAGCACGACACGCCAAGCGCTAGCGATGGTCAAATCTCGCCGCTTGCCAGCAAGCTGAGTCGCCAAACGAAGTCGCCCCTGTGGATCGAGATGGGTAATATCCACCTGCACCTTCGCCGCATCGAAACGAAAGCGGAAACGGTACTGACCATCCACCGCGAAGAACGGCGAGACATAAAATGCCTTCTCTGCAGTAATCCAGTCGTCTGCGGCAATTACACGCCCATCCGGGTGGCGTACCAGGTAGCTGTGGTGCTCACCAAAGGTATTATTTACCTCGGCCAACACCGCACGAATTTCGCCTTTGCCATCCAACGCCATCCAAAAACTTACTGGCTTGAAGGCGTAACCCCAGAGGCGCGGGTAAGTGACCAAGTAAATCTTTTCAGCAACAACTTGATGGGTCGCAAAAATACTACGAATCCAGGTAGCGAGATCTGCTCCACTGCGTTGTCCATGATCGGCGGCGCGAAATGCCAAGGGTGTCCAGCGACGCAGAATGCTCTGCAACTGTGCCAATTCGCCGATCTCGAAACATAGCTGAAAACCCCGGTAATGGAATGCACGGCGTTTGGGCTGCAGGCGTTGATGCATGACCCGCACCGGCAGCAACGCCCCGGCTAGGTTGCGGTCTGCGGCCATAGAATCGGCTCCTCCTGAGTTTGCACGCTGGGTTCTTGCCAGGGCGCACGCACGCCAAAGGCATTGGCGACCGCAACCGCGCTGCGCATTCCGTCCTCATGAAAGCCATGCCCGAGCCAGGCACCAGCAAAGTACAGTCCGCCCTGCCCTTGCAGTGCATGCAGGGATACCTGTGCGTGCAATGCAGCGGTATCGAAAACCGGGTGAGCATAGGAGATTTCTTGCCAGACGAGGTCGGGATCAGGTTCCCGCTCCGGGTTGAGGGTAACCATGACTGGATCGCGGAAGGGAAGCGGCTGCAAATGATTGATCAGATAGCTGACCGCCACCGGAAGGTCTGCACCACTGCTGCCCTCGTGGTGAAAATTCCATGCCGACCAGGCGCTGCGGCGACGCGGCAGAAAACTTCGGTCACGATGAAGAACGGCTCGATTGGGTTGGTAGCGAATCGCTTTTAGTGCCATACGCTGCAGCCCCCAATGGCTGCCCAGCAGCGCCGCTGCTTGGTCGCTGTGTACGGCGCAGATCACCGCGTCGAAGTCTTCTGCACCGAGCTTGCTGTACACGCGGACACTGTTGCCAGTTGGCTCGAGAGCCTGCACTGGATGCTGGCAGCGAGTGTCTGCCAAGTCTGCCAATATACGCTCTACATACGTTTTGCCGCCGCCGCGCACAGTACGCCACTGCGGCCGGCGAAGTACATTCAGCAAGCCATGATTTTCGCAGAACTGTATGATGGAACGGGCAGGGTACTCTTCCATCTGTCGCATCGGACAGGACCAGATGGCGGCGACCATGGGTAAGAGGTAAGCATCGCGCAGCCACGCCCCGTATCCGCCGCGCTCCAGAAAGGCGCCGAGGCTGATGTCCTCTTGACCATGCCGCAGCCACGCCTTTGCATCCCGATTAAAGCGCAGGATGTCCCGCAGCATGACATAAAACGCTGGGCGTGTGAGATTGCGACGCTGGGCGAAAAGGCTATTGAGACTCGTGCCGCCCCACTCCAATCCCAGGGCAGGTAAACGAACACTAAACGACATATTGCTCGCTACTGTTTCCACGCCCAGTTCGGCAAAGAGCCCGAGCAGGTTGGGGTAGGTCCAGTCATTACAGACCAGGAAACCCGTGTCTACCGGAGCCGTGATCCCCTCGTGATGAACGTCGACCGTGTGGGTGTGCCCACCAAAGCGACTATCCGCCTCCAGGAGCGTTACCTGGTGGCGCTTGCGCAGTAACCACGCGCTGGCCAAACCTGATATCCCGCTACCGACTACTGCAATCCGCATTTCTCTTGTCTCCGGTGCTTGGCCTGTCTGTTTATCTACGTTCCACGCGAGAAAGTGGATGCACCATGCATTGCAGTCCCTTTCTTCTGTACATATTATGTATAGTACAAAGTTTATGCAAGGTGCAAGTAAGTGAAAAAATCAGAATTGCCTCAGAAGATCTGCCCCGTCTGCAATCGGCCTTTTTCCTGGAGAACTAGCTGGAAGAAAGACTGGGCAGAAGTGAAATACTGCTCGGCGGCCTGTCGTGCCAAAAAAAAGAGGAAAGACAAAGCATGAACATTTCTCGCCTGATTTTGATCCTCGGCGATCAACTCGAGGCTAGTAGTCCTGTGCTGGACGATCTCGACCCGCAAACAGACCTTTGTGTAATGATCGAAGCGCGCAGCGAAGCGGTGCTCGTCTGGTCACACAAACAGCGCATCGCACTATTCCTCTCTGCCATGCGTCACTTCGCCGCACAACTGCGAGAACGTGGCCTGCCGTTACTTTACCAAGAGCTCACGTCCAGCAATTGCGCCTCGCTCACTGCGCAGCTCGATGGCATTCTCGCAACCTACCGACCCAGCCGACTTGTTTGCGCCCGCCCCGGCACCTGGGCCCTGCGCGAGGAAATCATGGGCCTCTGCCGCAAATACGCCGTGCAGTATCAAGAGCAGGAAGATCACCGCTTTCTCTTCCCTCTGCAGGAGTTTGATACCTGGGCGGGCAAGCGCAAACAGTACCGCATGGAGCACTGGTACCGGCACACACGCAGTCGCACGGGAATCCTCATGCAGGGGTCGCAACCACGGGGCGGAAGATGGAACTACGATGCCGAAAACCGCAAAAGTTTTGGTCGCGAGGGGCCGGGTTGGTTGCCTGAGCCCATGCTGTTTTCGCCTGACGCGATCACGCGCGAGGTGATTGCACTAGTAGAGCAGGAATTTCCTGATCACCCCGGAGAACTCACCTCGTTTGCCTGGCCGGTAAGCACGGAGCAGGCGAAGGCAGCGCTGCAAGACTTTGTGCAGCAGCGCCTACCAAGTTTCGGTACATTTCAGGATGCCACCTGGCCAGGCGAGGTCTGGCTCTATCATTCTCGCATATCCGCAGCAATGAACCTCGGTCTGCTCGATCCACAGCAAGTAATCGATGCGGCACTTGCCGAATATGAGTCTGGGCGGGCACCCTTGGCGGCGGTTGAAGGCTTTGTCCGCCAGATCCTCGGGTGGCGCGAGTATGTGCGCGGCATCTACTGGCGCGAAATGCCAAATTATCTGCAACATAACGCCTTACAAGCGCATCAGCCACTACCGCAATTTTACTGGACCGCTGATACGGAGATGGCCTGCCTGCGCGATGTACTCCGTCGCACCCTGCAGCACGGGTACGCACATCATATCGAGCGCCTTATGGTCACGGGCCTCTTCGCCCTGTTGCTGGGTGTCGAACCGCGAGCCATTCACGAGTGGTATCTAGCGATTTATGTGGATGCGGTAGAGTGGGTAGAATTACCCAATGTCATCGGCATGTCACAGTATGCGGATGGCGGTATGTTGGCATCCAAGCCTTACGTGGCGAGCGGGCAATACCTGCAACGTATGGGTGGCCACTGCTCGCGCTGCCCCTACAACCCTTCGCAAGCCAGCGGCGAAAAGGCCTGCCCTTTCACCACTCTCTACTGGGACTTTCTGCAGCGCCATAATGAGCAATTCTCCAAGCACCCACGTACGGCGTTGCAATGGCGCAATTTGCAGCGCAAATCCGCTGCCGAGCTGCAGGAAATACGCACCCAAGCACAAGCACTTCGTGAGCGCATGCGCACTAAATTCTAGGACCGAGAACGACTGGTTACCCGGCAAGTCCAGCGGGGAATTTTCGCAGAAAATTCATCAGCCGCTCGCCGGCGCCGCAACTCCCCACGCTGCGGCATCGAGCCAAATATCGGCGTTAGCGCCAACGCGGGCAGCGGGGAGATCCTCTCCGGCACGCCAGCGTTGGATAGCAGAAGCTTTGCTTGCGCCAGTAATAACGAAAAACAAGGCACGAGTGTCGCGCAGACGCGCTGCACTCAAGGAAACCCGATCCGCGGGTGGTTTGGGGCTATGATGCACTGCCAAGGCGGCGGCAACGTCGACAGCAAAACCCGCTTCCTGGCCGGGGAAGAGGCTGGCACAGTGGCCATCCTCTCCCATACCCAACAAAACCAAGTCGAAGCGATGCGCTGGCAATTGCGCAACGTAAGCGGCGGCAGCCGTCTCCGCTCCCCGCTCGGCGGCAATGATGTGATGCTGCTGCGCCGGGATTGGACAGCGCCCCAGGGCCGAATCCTGCACCAGGCGGGAATTACGTTCAGCGTCGTCCACGGGCAAGCAGCGCTCGTCACCATAATATAGATGCCAGCGTTCCCAGCTTGCACCAAAGCCCGGCAGAAGCTCATAGACGGCCTTGGGCGTGTGACCACCTGCCAGGACGAGATGGAAGCTATCACGGGCGACTATGGATTCCTGTGCCAGGCGCGCAATGGCGCCTGCCAGGCGCTCAGCGAGCCGACCTGCGTCGGGGTATAGGTGCCAAATGGGAGTGCTCATCCGACGGCCGTACCGAGCAAATGACCGATGACCGTCGTGGCGCCCAACGACAACGCACCCCAGATCAGGACGCGGGCGGCACCGCGCCAGATTGACGCCCCCCCCGCCCAGGCGGCAAGCGCCCCGAGGCTGGCCAGCAGTAGCAGGGTCAGAACGTAGAGCACTGGCAAGAGCATCGCAGCAGGCGCCAACAAGACTGCCAACACCGGAAATATCGCTCCAAGGGAGAAGGCAAGCGCAGAAGCTGCAGCTGCCTGAACCGGGCGAGCGGTGGCCACCTCCGTCAAGCCCAATTCATCGCGGGCATGGGCAGCGAGGGCATCATGTTCCATGAGCTGGACGGCTACCTGCCGTGCCAAGGGCTCATCCAGGCCCCGTTGCATGTAAATGTGCGTGAGTTCGAGAAGCTCCAGCTCGGGATTTCTACGAATGGCATGTGCCTCTGTCTCGAGATCAGCGGCCTGGGTATCTGCTTGGGAGCTGACCGAAACGTACTCACCCGTCGCCATGGAGAAGGCGCCCGCTACCCAAGCGGCGATTCCTGCCAATACCAGGGCGTGCGTTCCCGCTTGCCCGGCCGCCACGCCGGTAAGTAGGGCGGACGTCGAGAGCAGGCCGTCATTAGCGCCGAGGACGCTCGCACGTAGCCAGCCAGTTTGCGTATGGTGATGATGTCCGTTGTGATGTACCGGTTGCACCGCGGCACTGCTCATGGGCGTCCTCCCGTTTCCTCTTTCTTGCCATCATAGTCAGACGCAACGCTTGGGTCTACGTCGACGCGGTGATAGCCTAAGCACACTGAAACCAAGAGGTAGGCAGATGAGTGGCTTGGCAGATTTTGTCGGCAATACCCCGCTGTGCGAGCTGCGGCGGCTCAGTCCCAACCCGCGCGTACGCATACTCGGCAAACTCGAGGGCAACAACCCCGCTGGTTCGGTCAAGGATCGGCCTGCCCTCAACATGATCCGCCGCGCCCTAGAACGCGGTAGCATCCGGCCCGGCGATCGCCTCGTTGAAGCCACTAGCGGCAATACGGGGATTGCCCTCGCCATGGCCGCCTCCGTCGAAGGTCTCAAGATCACCCTGATCATGCCCGAAAATATGAGTATCGAACGGCGGCAAGTAATGCGTGCCTTTGGCGCAGACATTGAACTAAGCCCTGCCGAGGCCAGCATGGAAGGCGCCATCGATCGGGCCCGCGCCATGGTCGCTGCTGGCGAGGCGATCATGTTCGATCAATTTTCCAACCCCGACAACCCCGAGGCACATACCTTAACGACTGGGCCCGAGATCTGGCGCGACAGTCGCGGGCAGATCACCCATTTCGTCTCGGCCATGGGTACTACCGGCACCATCATGGGTACTGGACGCTACCTGCGTCAGGTCAATCCAAACATCCAGATCGTTGGTGTGCAGCCCGCCGCCGGCGCCAAAATCCCTGGCATCCGCCGCTGGCCAAAGGAATATCTTCCCAAAATCTATCAACCGGAGATGGTCGATCAAGTCGTCGACATCGGAACCGAAGAGGCAGAGGAAATGA
The DNA here is from genome assembly GCF_041146875.1 of Acidithiobacillus sp. IBUN Pt1247-S3. Classification (NCBI taxonomy): domain Bacteria; kingdom Pseudomonadati; phylum Pseudomonadota; class Acidithiobacillia; order Acidithiobacillales; family Acidithiobacillaceae; genus Acidithiobacillus; species Acidithiobacillus sp. IBUN Pt1247-S3. The sequence goes on from NZ_JBFRXP010000010.1 coordinate 31,314, forward strand.
CCCGCCGGCTGGCCCGCGAGGAGGGAATTCTCGCCGGCATTTCCTCCGGTGGCGCCGTTGCCGCCGCACTACGAGTAGCCGAAACCCTGGAGCAGGGTTTTCTTGTCGCCATTATCTGCGACCGCGGCGATCGCTACCTCTCTACCGGGGTTTTCCCCGCCTAAGGATGATCGACACTCCACCGGCAACGGTCCTGGAGATCCGCGCTGCCAGCATTCGCGGGCCGCAACTGCGTTTGCGTGACCTACGGATCCAAGCGCAGGGGCCGAGTCCGCGCAATTTGCGTTGGCAACTGCAAAGCGGCGCGGCGCAGAGCACCGGGGCCATGCATTGGCAACAATTCCATGCGCAGGGACAGCTGCAGACACATTCTGGTGCTGCCGAGCTACGGGCCGATGCGACAGTCCGCGGTAGCGTCCTGGGAAACCTCTATCTCCGCGGGCAGGGGAAAATTAGCAGTCGTGCGGGACAGCTGCACTTACGACTCACGGGCAAGCAGATCGGCTCTTGGCAAGGCGAATGGCACAGCGCGGGACATAGTGCCTGGGCGGCCCATATCAATGGCGCAGGTACTGCGGCAATCCTGCTGCAGCAGTGGTTCCCTGCAACCTGGCAGCCGCAGGGAACGCTGCAGGCATCCATCAGCGCTCGCGGCGCAAGCTGGCAGAATTTGCAGGAAGCACATCTGCACGCCACCCTCAGCAAATTGCAATTCAGTAGCCCGGACGGGCTGCAGGCATTGCAGGATGGGGCGTTGCACCTCGATACACAGCTGACGCAAACCAACAACATTTGGTGGGGAAACACAAAACTGCAATGGCTGCGTGGCGCAGCCCTTTGGAGCCCCTGGTACACCAGCGCTCCCCCACAGGGGATCACCCTGAACGGGCACTGGAACTACAGAGCCCATCACTGGCAAGTAACAGAGGCCGATCTGCGCTGGCCCGGCATGGGGCAGGCCCGCTTTTCTGCGGCTTCGCGGCCCGGCGCCACAACACCCACGATAGACTTGCAGCAAGCCTCGTTACATCTTCAGCCGCTGTGGCAGACCTGGTTGCGTCCTCTACTGCCGAGCAGTGGTCTCGCCCATCGACTCGAGGCACGCGGGCAATTGCAAATTTCCGGGCGCTACACCGCTGGCGGCCTCAGCGCCCTGCGCTGGCAGCTACAGGATGCGAGCCTACACGACCCGCAGGGCCAGTTCGAGCTACAAGACATCACCAGCCAAGGGGCCTGGCAACAGCACGAAACCAGCTCCCATGCCGAGCTACGGTGGCTCTACGGCGGCTTTTATGGCATCCCTTTTGGCCCCCTGGATGCGCAGTTTCTTCTACGCGGACACGCTGCCGAGCTGCAAGCGCCGGCCGTGGTGTCGGTGTTGGGCGGCCGTCTTCATGTCAATCACTTGCAAGCGAACTGGCAGAGTGCCTCGCCAAGTGTTGTACTGAGCGGTGGCGTCGATCATATTCAGCTCGGGTCCCTCACCCGCACCTTCGGCTGGCCGCACTTCAGCGGCACCCTTGCAGCACAAATTCCACAACTGCGCTATCACCAGGGTAATCTCAGTACCAGCAGCATCATGCGCGCCCATGCCTTTGGCGGCGAAATCCGCATCGATGGGCTCTCGTTGCAGGGCCTGTTCACGCCTACGCCGCTGTTACAGACCAACATTCAGCTACAAAATTTGCAGCTCAAACCACTGACGGATGTCTTTCCGATTGGCTATATCAGCGGGGTGCTCAATGGCAAGGTCAACAAACTCTCTTTGCTGAACTGGCAACCTGTCTCTTTTGACGCGAAAATCGCCACTCATCGCGATCCCGCCGTTCCCCAGGAAATCAGTGCCGCCGCCATCGAAAAGCTGACCAAGCTCGGCGGTGGGGGCGTCAGTAGCGTTTTCCAAAACCTCTTTCTGCAGTTTTTTCGCAAGTTTTCTTATGCCAAACTGGGCATAGGTGTAGATTTACGGGATGGTGTTGCGAATTTATCTGGGGTGGCCAATGCCCAAAATGGAGGCTTCTATCTCCTCAAGGGACAGGGACTGCCGCAAGTGAACATCATCGGCTACAATCGGCGCAGTAATTGGCAGGAGCTACTGAGCCGCCTGCGCGCCGTTATGGAAGGCAAGACGCAGGTTGCCACAGGAGACTAACACGTGAACGCTACCCAAATACGACATGGCCTTCGGGCCCTGGCAGTCCTCGCACTCTCATTGACCCTGGCGGCCTGCGTGACCGTCAACATCTATTTCCCCGCAGCTGCAGCGCAGAAGCTTGCAGACCAAATGGTCGACCAGGTCTATCATGCTGCGCACCAGGGACACGTAGATATCCAGACCGTCCCGGAGGCCAAAACGACTGCGCCTGCTGCCTCGGCGGCGCCCAGTGCCTGGCGACAGGAGCAGGAGATACACCCCGAACAGGTACTGGGCTATTTAACGGATGTCGTGTTCCGCTCCGTGAGTGGTACGGCGCAGGCCGCTGCCGACCTCAATGCCTCCAGCCCTGCGGCACAAGCTGCCAAGGCAAATGTCGAGGCACAAGCCCGAGAGCTTAGCCCCTACTTTGCCAACGGCGCCATCGGCTACACCAACAATGGTCTGGTGGCCCTGCATGATGCCGCTGCCGTGCCACTGGCGCAGCGTGCGGCGCTACCCGGTCTGGTCAGCAGTTACAACTCGGCTTTGCAAAATCTGTACACGCAGATTGCCGATGCCAATGGTCACCCAGAGTGGGCCAGCCAAATTCAGGAGAGCTTTGCCCGCGCCTGGATTGCCAAGGCACCGGCAGGCTACTGGCACCAAGGCCCTAGCGGGCAGTGGCAGCGCAAGTAAGCATCTTTCCTTCCTATGACTCGTTCTAAGCCCATACGCGGGCTAGCGCCCTGTACCCTGAACATCGCCTCCCTGGATGGGGATGGTGTGGGTGTCGGGCGCATTGACGGCAAAGTCACCTTTGTTGCCGGTGCTCTCCCCGGCGAGCGCGTTACGGCACAAGTCTATGAAGGCACAGCACGTTATGATCGCGCGCGCTTGCTGGAGGTACAACACGCCTCAGCGCAGCGCGTGACCCCGCGCTGCCCGCACGCCGGGGTCTGCGGTGGCTGTAGCCTGCAACACCTGGAGGCATCGGCGCAGTTGGCGGTCAAGCAACGCCATTTGGAAGAACAACTCTGGCAGATCGGCAAGGTGCGTCCGGAGCGCATACTGCCCCCCATTGCCGGCCCGAGCTATGGCTACCGGCGCAAGGCACGACTCTCGGTGCGGGTGCCCGCTACCCGTGGCGTGCTGGTGGGCTTTCGCGAGCACCACTCCAGCTATGTCGCGGAAATGGAAAGCTGTGCCGTGCTCGACCCAAGGGTGGGGGAACATATCCTTGACCTGCGCGCCCTGATCGCGCGCTTGCACAATCCGCGCTGCATTCCCCAAATCGAAGTGGCCTGTAGTGACGATGTCGCGGCGCTGGTCATTCGTCATCTGGAAGCACTGACACCTGCAGACGAGGAATTGCTAGCGCTCTTCGGGCGCACGCATGGCCTGCAGATTTGGTTGCAAAGCGCCGGGCCAGATAGTCTGCGCTGCATTTCCGAAAGCGATCCCGCGCCCCTGCACTATGAGCTGCCGGAATATGGCCTGCGTCTCGCCTTTACGCCATTGGTCTTTACCCAGGTCAACGCCAGCATCAATCCGGTACTCATCCGTCGCGCCATCGCCCTTCTCGACCCGCAACCGGGCGAACATATCGCCGATCTCTTTTGTGGACTGGGCAACTTCACCCTGCCAATCGCCCGGGCGGGAGCCAAGGTTTTGGGCATTGAGGGCGAGCGTCGACTAACGGCTCTCGCCAGCGCAAATGCAACAGCCAATGGGCTGGCAGCGCACACGGAGTTCCGTTGTGCCGATCTCACGCAAGAGAGCCTGGACGAGGTGCTTGCCGGTCATCCCGTACGCAAGTTGCTCATCGACCCACCGCGCAGCGGTGCCCTGGAGATTCTCAAGGGCATCGGCCCGAATATCCAGCGTTTGGTCTATGTCTCCTGTAATCCCGACACCCTCGCCCGCGATGCTAACTTCCTCGTGCAGCAACTCGGTTTTCGCCTGCGTAGCGCCGGCATCGTCAATATGTTTCCCCATACCGCCCATGTGGAATCCGTTGCCCTCTTCGAACGCTGAAACACCCGCACATTGGCTGTGGGTGCAACCTGCCCGGCAACGCTTGCTGGAGATGGATGGCGGGGCAGCTACGGCAAATTGGCCTGTATCTACCGGCCGCGCCGGGCTTGGGGAAGCACTGGGGAGCGGCAAGACACCGCGCGGCTGGCACTATGTGCGCGCTCGCATCGGTACTGGGTTGCCGGCAGATGCTGTACTACGCGGCCGGCGTTGGCGTGACGAAGAACGCTGGGAGCCAAGCTCACGCTTACAAGATCCGATCCTCGCCCGCATCCTCTGGCTATGCGGATTGGAGCCAGGGCGCAACCGTGGTGGCCAGGTCGATACCTTTCGTCGCTATATCTACTTGCATGGCACCGCCGACATAGCGCATTTAGGCCAAGCTGTTTCTGCTGGCTGCGTACGGCTTGCGCCAGACGCCATCATTGATCTCTTTCCTCGTTCTACTGCGGGCTTGCCCGTACTCATCGCTGATACCTACGCGTCTTTTCCCTGGCCGAACAGGAGAACCTGAGTGGCACGTTTTCGCTTTCCCCGCTTCAATCGCGCGGTCAACGTCTTCAATCCGCACCTCTTCGAGAATCTCTCGCTGGCAGCGTTTCTTGCGTGGGTCGGTTTAGGTTCCGATGCCCTTTCCTCCTCTGCCTATGGTCCACCAGAAATTTACTATGCCCTCAAAGGACACGAATACCTGTCGGTGTTCTTGGCAATTGGCATCCCCCTCACGGTATTCATCATCGCCGCCGGCTACAAGCAGGTAATCGCCCTCTTCCCGGAGGGCGGTGGTGGGTACCACACCGCGACCACCCTGCTCGGCCCCTTGGCCGGACTGGTCAGCGGCTCTGCCCTCATTGTTGACTACGTGCTCACCGCCGCCATCTCCGTCGCCTCCGGTACCGAGGCCGTGCTCAGCATCCTGCCGGCAAGCTGGTATCAGGAACGTATTCTGCTCGATTTGGTCATTTTGCTCTTCCTGATTTTCCTCAATTTGCGTGGCATGAAGGAGTCGATCAAGATCCTCTTGCCTATTTTTATCGGATTTCTGATCACCAACGGGGTCATTCTCGGCTGGGGTCTTCTCAGCCATGCGGGCGAATTCCCCCATGTGGCGATGGCAACCATCCACGGGGCACAACACGACAGCATGGAGTATGGCTGGATCTTCATTATCGCCCTGGTACTGCGCGCCTTCAGTCTGGGCGGTGGTACCTACACCGGTTTGGAGGCCGTCGCCAACGGCGTACACATCATGCGTGAACCGCGAGTGCAGACCGGACAGCGGACCATGACCTTGCTCGCCACTTCGCTCTCTCTGGTAGCTGGCAGCCTGATCTTTCTGTATTTGCTCTACCATGCCCAAGCACAGGCCGGCGAGACCCTAAATGCGGCACTGTTCCATAGCATTACCGCAAACTGGCAAGTTTTCGGGATCAACTGGGGAAACTGGGCAACCCTCCTCGCCCTGATCACCGAAGGGCTGCTCCTCTACATCGCCGCCAATACCGGTATCATCACCGCGCCGATCGTCATGGCCAACATGGCCGTCGATCGCTGGCTGCCAGAACGTTTTTCCTATCTCTCAGACCACTTCGTCTCGCGCAACGGTATCTTGCTCGTTGGCTTTTCCTCGATCGCGATCCTATTGGCTACTCAGGGCCATGTAAGCGTCCTGGTGGTGCTCTATAGTATCAATGTGTTTATCACCTTTACCCTGACCATGGCGGGTCTGACCCGGCACTGGTTCAGTCAACGCAAAGGCGACAAACCCTGGCTCGGCAAGCTGATCATCAGCATACTCGGCCTGATTGTTACTGGCTTCATTCTGATCATTACGATTTTCGAAAAATTCGATGCTGGTGGCTGGTTTACCCTGCTCATTACCAGTATTGTGATTATGCTCGGCTACTTCATCTACCGTCATTATCGCTCGGTCAGCAAGCGCACCCGCGAACTCGACGAAACCATGCTCGACGTAGTCCCAGAAAATCTGGAGCCGGGGCCGGCACTTCCCCTCGACCCACGCGGGAGCACGGCAGTGTTTTTCGTGAATCGTTTCGATGGCGTGGGTCTCCATACCCTGCTCACCGCCCATCGTATGGTGAAGGGCTTCGTCAAAAACTACGTGTTCTTGTTAGCGGGCATCGTCGGGCAAGGCGAGTTCAAGGGCATTGAGGCTGTAGAAGAACTCAAGGTCTATACCGAGGCTGAAGCCAACCAGTATGTTGCCTACTGCCGCGCCCAAGGCATGGCAGCGACCTGGTTTGCCACCTATGGTACGGATCGTATCCAAGCCATGGAGGACCTCGCCAGTGCCGCTATCCGGTATTTCCCCAACAGCATCTTCTTTGCGGGCCGGGTCATAGATTCGAGTCAAAACAGTACGTTGTGGAGCATCCTCCATGATGAGGTTTCCTTCATCATCCAGGACCGTCTGCAGAAGGACGGTTTCAGCATGATGATCGTGCCGGTGCATGTACGCGGCATGCCCAACAATCTTCCGGCAATTTCGTTGCCCATCGATATGCCCCCGGATCTGGAGCTGGTACAGCCGGAGAAAAAGGAAAAGAGCGAAGAGAATGCCAAATCCAATTGAATTAGCCCTTGGTCCGCTGATGGTCGACATCCCCGGACCAATCCTGCGGGCTGTGGATCGGGAGCGATTACAGCACCCGGCAGTTGGCGGCATTATCCTCTTTTCCCGCAACTGCGTGGATGCCGTGCAAGTGCGTGAGCTCTGTAGCGAAATTCACGCCTTGCGCCAGCCACAACTGATCATTGGCATTGATCAGGAAGGGGGGCGGGTGCAACGCCTGCGCGAGGGCGTCACCCGGTTCCCGCCGCAGGCCAGTCTCGGTTGGGCAGCGGAAAGTGACGGCCTGGACCGCGCCCGCGATTTGGCGGAAATTTGGGGAGAATTACTTGGCTACGAGTTACGGCAGTTGGGTATCGATCTCGATTTCACCCCTTGCATCGACCTCGACAGTGGTGTTTCTTCGGTGATCGGCGATCGTGCACTGCACAGCGATCCGTACATCGTTGGCGAATTGGCCAGTCACCTGTGGCAGGGGATGGATCGTCAGGGACTAAATGGAGTGGCCAAACATTTCCCCGGCCACGGTAATATCGCTGGCGATTCGCATCTGGAATTACCGATTGATCTACGCCCACTCGACGAGCTGGAGGAAGATCTGCGCCCCTTCCATCGCTTGGTAGCTGCGGGCATCCCCGCCATCATGCCGGCCCATGTGCAGTACTCCGCGCTAGATGAATTACCCGCCGGCTATTCGTCATACTGGTTACAGAAGGTCTTGCGTGCGGATCTGGGCTTTACTGGCATCATTGTCAGCGACGACCTGAGCATGGCCGGTGCCGTGGGTGCGGGCAGGATCGAGCAGCGTGTCGATGCCGCACTCGCCGCTGGCTGTGAGCTGCTCCTCATCTGTAACGACGAGGCTGCTGCCGATCAGGCCATGCAGCATTGCCTGACGCGCAAGCTTTGCGCACCGCGCCTGACCCTTCTGCGCGGGCAAGACAGTCCAATCGACCCCACCCGCCTCAGCAGCTACCGCGCCGCAATCGAGGAGCTACGGGAGCGCTTCGCCAAGCGCTTCGCCAAGCCCTTGTAATTCCTCTGTCAGCGCGTAGAATACGCGTTCCCCCTTTGTGGTGGTTATCTCCTTGTTCGGGCGATGGGCGTCCGGGCTCTATGATCCGTAAGGAGCATGCATTGCGGCATTATGAAATTGTGTTTCTGGTCCACCCTGACCAGAGTGAGCTGGTACCCCAAATGATCGAGCGCTATCGCGGCATGATCGAAGGCGATGGCGGCAAGATTCACCGCTTGGAAGATTGGGGCCGTCGGCAACTCGCTTACCCTATCAAGAAGGCCCATAAGGCCCACTACGTCCTCATGAATGTGGAATGTACGGCACCCGCCTTGGCCGAATTGGAAGATGCCTTCCGCTTCAGTGATGCCGTATTGCGCCATCTGACCCTGGCGCGCGACGAAGCTGTCACCGAAGGCTCACCGCTGGCGCGCGACGAAAGCGATCGTCACGAGCGTAGTGAGGAAGAGCAAACAGAAAGCATCTCAGAAAGCGTAGAGTAAGGAGCAGACAATGGCATTCCATAAAGATAGAGACAGAGATAGAGATGGTGACGGCGATCGTCGCGGCGGAGGCGGTGGCTTTTCCCGGCGGCGCAAAACCTGCCGTTTCAAGGCCGAAGGCGTCAAAGAGATCGACTACAAAGATCTGAAGACCTTACAGGCCTTTGTTGGTGAAACCGGCAAAATCGTACCCAGCCGTATCACCGGTACCAGCGCCTTGTATCAGCGGCAACTGGCTACGGCCATCAAGCGCGCGCGCTTCCTGGCATTGCTGCCCTACGTGATCCGCTAATACGCTGGCGCTAAGGACAAGACCATGAAAGTGATTCTATTGGAACGTATCAACAAACTCGGGCGCCTTGGCGATGTAGTCGAGGTTCGTCCCGGCTACGGTCGCAACTTCCTGGTTCCCCAGGGCAAGGCCGTTGTCGCTACGGAAAACAATCTGACGGATTTTGCCGAGCGTAAGGCAGAGCTGGAAGCCGTCGAGGCCGAGCGTCTACAAGCGGCGCGGGCGCGGGCCGAGGCGCTGGCCGAGGTCATTCTGCGCATCGCCCTACAGGCCGGTGAAGATGGACGCCTCTTCGGCTCTGTTGGCCACCACGACGTGGCACGGATGCTGGAAGACATGGGTCACAGCGTCAGCCACGGTGAGGTACGCATGCAGGATGGTCCGATCAAGCGTACCGGCGAATATCCCGTACGCCTGCATCTGCACCCCGAAGTCGAACTCGACATTCAGGTCGTCGTCGAGCGCGCCTGATTTCGCGCGTCCAGAGGCACAAAGATGGCCGCTCATCTGGACGACGAAGTCAAAACAACCCCCTACTCCCGGGAGGCCGAGCAGTCGGTCCTCGGGGGTTTGCTGATCGACCCGGAAACCTGGGAAGCGGTTAGTGAGATTCTGGTGGTCAGCGACTTTTACGAGCGCCGCCATCAAACCATTTTTGCTGCGGCTGCCGAGATCTGTAATGCCGGCACCGAGCTCGATGCCATCACCCTTGCCGAGCATCTCGAGGCCCGCGATCTCATTGAAGAAGTGGGCGGCCTTACCTACCTGATTGAACTCGCCAACCTGACACCCAGTGCGGGAAATGTGCAGGCCTATGCCCGTATCGTGCGCGAACGCTCGGTCCTGCGCTCCCTGTTACGTGCCGGCCGCGAGATTGCCGAACTGGCCTACCGCCCCGAGGGGCGCGAGGCGCGCCTCCTGTTGGATGAAGCGGAGCGCAAGATCTTTGAGTTGGCCCAAGGCGAGGATCGTAGTGGCGCGCATTTTCAGCAAATCAAAGAAGTGTTGCCCGGAGTTATCGACCGCATCGAGCAAATTGCCAAGGAGCGCAAGCAGATTACCGGCCTGCCCACCGGTTTTGTCGACCTCGATGAAAAGACCTCGGGGCTGCACCCAGGGCAGTTAGTGATTGTTGCCGGGCGCCCCAGCATGGGCAAAACCGCCTTTGCCATGAACATTGCTGAGCACGTCGCCTGTGTCGAAAAACGCGCGGTAGCGGTGTTCAGCATGGAAATGCCAACCGAAGAAATCGTGCTGCGCGCCCTCTCCTCCCGTGGACGGGTTGATCAACATCGTCTGCGTAACGGCAGCCTCAATCGCGACGACTGGCCACGCATCGCGCAAGCCGTTGGCGAACTGAACGTCGCGCCCCTCTTTGCCGACGACTCTGCCGCCCTCTCGCCAACAGAGCTGCGCTCACGCGCGCGGCGTCTGAAGCGCGAGCACGACATCGGGCTCATCGTTGTCGACTACCTACAGTTAATGCAGGTACCCGGCCGGGGTGACAACCGCGTCGCGGAAATTTCCGAAATTAGCCGTTCGCTCAAGGCGCTGGCGAAGGAATTGAGCTTACCCATTATTGCCCTCTCGCAGCTCAATCGCAGCCTGGAAAGCCGCACCGAAAAACGCCCGCAAATGTCGGATCTACGCGAGTCCGGTGCTATCGAACAAGATGCCGACTTGATCCTCTTCCTCTATCGCGATGAGGTCTATCACAAGGACAAGGAAGAAGTGAAGGGCATGGCCGAGGTCATCATCGGCAAGCAGCGTAATGGCCCCATCGGCACTGTGCGCATGAGTTTTTTTGGCGAGTACACCCGCTTCGAGAATTATGCCCAGATGGACGGCGAATCTTGACCCAACAGATCCATTGATCGTTTGCTATACTGACAGCAACTGATCAAAAAAGTGAGTAAGTCGATGAGTACGGTGCTCATGGGCGGCGCCGACGTAGATCCACACGCAGAACATGGCTACCTTTGCTGTCCCGATTGCGGTCTGCTGCAAAAACTCCCGAGAGTCGGCATCCGTGGTCTGAATACCTACTGTGTGCGCTGTGGCGCTACCCTGGAGCGCACCCGTGGGCGCAGCATCAATGCTGCCTTGGCCATGTGCCTGAGTACCCTCTTTCTACTCATACCGATGAATCTCTTTCCCTTTTTATCGGTAGATATCTTCGGCGTGCATCATACGAGCATTGTCTATTCGGGTATTGCTGGAATTGCCGCGCAAGGCTGGCCTTTGGTGGCAATCATCCTCGCCCTGGAACTCATCGTCCTGCCGTTTTTTCGCTTTGGCTTTCTCGCCGTTGTTTTGCTCGGAGTCTATCACGACTACCACCATCCTCATTTAGGGAGATTGTTTCGCTGGTCAGAACGCCTAGATCAATGGTCGATGCCGGATGTGTTCCTGATTGGCTGCGTAATTGGTTATGGCCGGGTGGCGCCGTTTCTGCCCATCAGTATTGGTATTGGTGGTTACTGCGTACTCGCCGTGTCTTTTCTGACTCTGTTGACCCGCGCCAGCCTCGACCGGCGCGAAATCTGGCGGCGCATCGGCCCCTGCTGTCAGCATATTGAAGAGGGTGTGGAATATGTCGGTTGCCCATTTTGCGGCCTGCCCCATAGTAAAGAGGAGGCGCAAGGACAGCACTGTCGGCGCTGTGGGGAGCGGGTCTGGCGTTATCGGCCCAACACTGGAATGCGCGTACTGGCACTGACCCTGGCGGGATTCTTTTGCTATCCCTTCGCCTACCTCTACCCGATGGAAACAAATTATCAGCTGGGCAGCTTGCAGGGCTACACCATCATGACCGGGGTAGACAAGCTCATTCAGGCCAATTTTTACGTCTTTGCCGCCATCATCTTTCTGGCCAGTGTGGTAACCCCCTTCCTCAAACTCTTTGGCCTGAGTTGGTTCCTTATCTCTATACACGGCCAATCGCAGCGCAAGTTACGTACCAAGACCACACTCTTTCGCGTCATTCGCCAAATCGGTCGCTGGTCCCATATCGATGTTTTTACTGTCGCCGTATTTCTGCCGCTCATGCATCTTTCGGGCTTACTGGCGGTGTACGTGGGAAAGGCGTTACCCTTCTTCCTTGCCGTCGTCATCCTTACCATGATTGCCACGGAAATCTTCGACCCACGCCTGCTGTGGCAGAAAGTGGATGAACAGGAACAAGATGAGTCAGTCTTCGCTAACACCGCAAGCGCACAATCGTAAACCCCGCTGGCCGGGGCTGATTTGGGCAGTGCCGGTCGCCGCGCTGGCAATTGTCAGCTGGCTCGCGCTACGCAGTTACCTCGATCAAGGCCCCACGGTCACGGTGGAGTTTCCCACTACCGGAGGGATCAAAGCCGATCATACCGCGGTGAAGTACCGCGGGGTGACGGTTGGCCAAGTTACCGGTACGCGGCTGGCCAAATCACTGGATCAGATGGCCGTAACCTTGCGCTTCGACCCATACATGGCCGGGCATCTGGGCAAAGGAACGCGTTATTGGATTGCCGGCAAAGAGGTGAATTTTGCCGACCTGAGTTCCCTCAAGTCGATCATTGCCGGCCCCTATATCGGTATCGATCCCCATCCTGGCGCCACCATACATAAAGTGACGGGTCTGAGCCAAGAACCGGTACTTAAGAGCGAACCAAAAGGTCTGACACTCATCCTCCGCAGTGAGAAATTTGACGCCGTGCAACGGGCTGCGCCCATATTTTATCAGGGCATGCAGATCGGAGAAGTCCGCGGTAAGGCGCAGGCGCCAAATGGAAACGGCTTCCGCATTTATGCCTTCATTTCCCAGAAATATCTGCACCTGATCAATGCGCGCAGCCGCTTCTGGAACTCCGGTAAGGTTCGCTTTGCGCTTTTGGGCAAGGACTCTGGCTTACACATCCCCCCAGCCGATGCCCTTTTCTCCGGGGCGATTTCGGTAACAACGCCAGAGAAGGGTCCGCCGGCCACGGACAATCTGCAGTTTCCCCTTTATCCCAGTGCCGGGGCAGCGCAGTGGGCACCGCGCAGCAATGCCGTCCTCTACCAAGTCCAGATGCCTGGTGGCCCGCAAGGCCTCAGTACCGGGGCAGCAGTACGCCTCGAGGGCAGCCGGGTAGGTACGGTAACCGCCGTGAATATGAGCTATAGCCCACAACACCTGGCATTGCAAACCCAAGTGCAACTAGCAATCGAACCGCAGAGCATCCCCTTGACCGATGCCCAGTGGAAGGAAGCAGACCCCCGCCCGCAGATGGATACCATGCTTCGCGCGCTCATTGCGCAGGGACTGCGGGCGGAGCTGGAACAGAATCCGCCCCTGCTTGGCAGCCCGGAGATCGCTCTGGTGATTTTGCAGCACCCCAAGGCAGCGCGTCTGGGCGCTGGTAACCCACCCCAGATTCCTTTTGCCCAAGGAGGTAGTCTAGCCAGCACCCTTGCTCAAGTGGATGGCATATTGCGTGAAATTCATGCACTACCCCTGGCGGAGATTGCCAAAAACCTGCAGGTCACAACGCGGCAGATAGCTGCTCTGAGCCAGTCGGGAAAAACCCGGGAAACGCTCAATCACCTCGCGCAGGCGACGCAGCACTTGAATGCCATTCTTGCTGCTGGCCAGAAACAGCTGCCGACCACCTTGCAGCACCTACGCGCGGCCAGTGAAGAGGCAGAACAAGCCTTACGAGCAGCACACGGCCTGTTAGCGGAGAATGGCAGCGCTGGCAACGCGCCAGAATCCAGCACCCTGCCACGTACTCTGTATGAACTTGGTCGTGCTGCCGCTTCGCTGCGCTCGCTGACCAACTATCTCAATAGCCACCCCAACGCCTTACTCATCGGGAAATGACCATGGCCTGGATTCGCATCTTTCTCCTTTTCGGCCTCACCCTCCTCCTCAACGCCTGCGCCAGCATGCCCACGCAGTACCTAAGCCTGAGCGCGCAAGGCCAGCCCTTGCCAAGCCAGTCCCTGCAAAAAACCCAGAGCGTGTTAGTCGTCGATCACGTGCAAATGCCCGCCAGCATCGACCGGCTCTACCTCACCCGCGGCGAGGGCGACAGTGGCATGCAGGTGTCTGGACATGTACGCTGGATTGCGCCCTTGGGGGGCATGGCACAACGGGTCTTGGCAGAGGACCTGCGCCGGCACCTGCCACATCTAAACGTGCTGATTGCCGGATCACCGCTACCAGCGCACACGCAGCCACTCCATCTCCGCGTACAGGTGCAGGAATTCCTGCCAACAAGCAGCGGCAAAGTTATCCTTGACGTCGATTACTTCCTGCTCAATGCCGGGCAACATTTGCAATACGCAGGACACTTTCGCCACAGCGTCGCCACCAACCCTTCTGCACAGGCACAAGCGCAGGCCATGAGTGAGAGCATTGCGGCATTGGCGCAGGACATCGCGCAGCACCTTCCGGGAAAATAGCCGCCGCACCTGGTAAATTGCCCAAGACGTCCCCGGCCGCCCTTGCTATCATTGCTGCATGAGTCGCCCCAACCAAGTGGAAATCTCTGCCTCAGCCCTTGCCCACAATCTTGCCGTGGCGCGCCAGGCTGCACCCAAAGCCCGCGTGATGGGTGCCATCAAGGCTAATGCCTATGGTCATGGAGCGCCATTGGTGGCGACGACCCTTGCAGCGGCGGGTATTGATGCCTTTGCCGTAGCCAGTGTCGAAGAGGCCGAAGAACTCCGCGGCCTACAGCTCGAACCACGGTATACCGCCCTGGCGGGCCCCTTCTCCGCAGCGGAGATCCCCCTGGCAGCAGCGCACGGCCACCGTCTGGTGCTACAAAATTTCGCGCAATTGCAGTGGCTGCAGAAAAGTCATTGGCAGGAGACGCTGGAGGTTTTTGTAAAATTTGACAGTGGCATGCACCGTCTGGGTTTTGCCCATAACGAGCTGGCACAGGTCTTTTCACAGTTGCGCAGCAAGCTGGGGGGGCCGTTGCGCGTGCTCGGCCTGCTGAGCCACCTGGCGCGCGCCGACACCCCGGAAGACCCGTACAATGCCGAACAAATCGACGCCTTCCAGAAAGCTTGTGGCACGTTCGGGATACATACCGCGGGCGAGCACTCCCTGCCCAATTCCGCGGCCATCCTTGCCCTACCACAGGCAGTCACGCCCTGGATACGCCCCGGCCTGCTCCTCTATGGGCTCGCTCCGCTGCAGGGGCGCAGCGCCGCAGAACTTGATCTGCAATCCGTACTGCGCTGGCGGACGGAAATCGTCGCCATCCGCACCCTACGGGCTGGTGATTGGCTCGGCTATGGGGCCAGCTGGCAAAGCGACCGGGACTGCCGCGTAGGCGTCATCGCCTGTGGCTACGGCGACGGACTCGATCGCCGCCTGGGCCTACAACAGGCACCGGTTTTGGTGCGCGGGCAGCCAAGTCATTTGCTTGGTCGGGTGAGTATGGATCTCGCCTTTGTGGCCCTGGATGGCATTTCCGCCGAGCCTGGCGACCCGGTGCAGATCTTGGGCGGGCCCGAGCTGCCGCTGGAAGACTGCGCCCAACGTCTGGACACTATTGCGTATGAAATTGGCACCCGCATCGCGCAGCGGGTTCCCAGGATCCGCGTACCGTGAGTCGCGAGCGCAGTCTCTATGTATGCCAAGCCTGTGGCGCCAGCAGCCCCAAATGGATGGGGCGCTGTGCCGAATGTGGGGCATGGAATAGCTTGGTGGAAGAACGCGCCGCTCCTGCGCCAGGAAAAGGCACGCGCGGTAGCAGCGCCTTTGCCATAGCCAGCCCGCCACAGCGCCTCGCTGCCGTGCCCATCGCCGAGATTCGCCGCCAGAGTACGGGCTTACAGGAACTCGACCGCGTCTTGGGTGGTGGAATTGTGCCGGGTGCAGCAATTCTTTTGGGTGGTGAGCCGGGCATTGGCAAATCGACCCTGTTACTGCAAAGCGCGGCCGGCATGGCCTATAACGATTCCGTACTCTATGTGACGGGTGAAGAATCCGCAGCGCAATTGGCATTGCGCGCCCAGCGCCTGGGGATTGGCGACCTGGCTATCGAAGTCCTGGCCGAGAACCACCTGGAGAGTATCGAGGCGCAGATAGCCCAGCAACGACCGCAGGTATTGCTCATCGACTCCATCCAGACCTTGTTCACCGAAAATTTGCAGTCAGCACCGGGCTCTGTCGCCCAAGTACGGGAATGCGCCGCACGTCTGGTGCGGCTCGCCAAAACGCAGGACATCAGCCTGTGGATGGTGGGGCATGTAACCAAGGAAGGGGCCATTGCCGGGCCGCGGGTGCTGGAACACATGGTCGACACGGTGCTCTATTTTGAGGGTGAGGCCGGCAGCCCGTACCGCATTGTGCGCGCTATCAAGAACCGCTTTGGTGCCGCCAATGAGCTCGGCGTCTTTGAGATGCAGGAAAAAGGCCTGGAGGAAATCAGCAACCCATCCCGCCTCTTTCTTAGCCAGCACCAAAAACCGGTTTCCGGCAGTGTCGTGCTGGCTACCCAGGAAGGCAGCCGCAGCCTGTTGGTCGAGGTGCAGGCCCTGGTCACCCCCAGTCCTCTCACCAATCCGCGCCGCGTTGCCCTGGGCCTCGATCCCAATCGGCTATCTTTGCTGCTCGCGATCCTGCATCGCCATGGTGGGAGCTTTCTCTTTGATCAGGATGTCTTCGTCAATATTGCAGGTGGGGTACGGGTGATGGAACCAGCTGCCGACCTCGCGGTTGCACTGGCGGTGCTCAGCGCCTTTCGTAATGAGCCAGTAGAGGAAGGCCTGGTGGCCTTTGGCGAGCTGGGATTGGCAGGTGAATTACGCCCGGTGGCCCACGCCGAAAGTCGCCTGCGGGAAAGCGAGAAGCTCGGTTTTCGCAGCGCTATCCTGCCCCAAGGGAAAACAACGGCCGGTGCTATCCAGCTGCGCCCGGCACGGTCTCTTGCTGAGGCGGTCCAGTCTGCTTTCGGGCATTAGGAGATCAGGTCTCTTGGAGTCGTCTTACATCTAACTGAAAAGCATCCAATAACGCCGTAGAAAAGCGTCGATGGCAATCCTCCAGAACAGCCCAGTCTGAATCCTGTATTTTTCCATCTTCCATGCCCAGACTCGCAATCAACGCGTGATATTCTCGATGTAAGACCATCAAAATATCATCCCAAGCCAGGCCTAGCTTTTCCAATCGATGGTGCTCTGGACAGGCACGCGCCTTCGCCATTCCGCGAAAGTCGACAATTTCTGGGTGTTGTTTCAGCGCTTTTTCCAGAATATCGAAATGGCTAATATGCTGCGCATAACACCCCAAGTAGCTCCCCGGCGTTTCATCACTGCCCTGCAAATGCTGCGCTAAAAAGCTGTGCAGGACTTCCATAGGCATTGGGCGCGCGATCGCATAGCCCTGGAAATATCGCACCCCCATTACCGTCAAGGCATCGCGGATCGCATCACTTTCCACGCCCTCGGCGACGAGATCGACATGTAGGCCCCTGGTCAGGTCGAGAACCGATTGCACAAAACGTAGATCCTGAGGACGCTCCTCCAGACAACGTACAAAGCCCTGATCCAGTTTTGCTTTGTCCACTGGCAACTCTTTCAGACGCAGGAGAGAAGAGTACCCGCTACCAATGTCATCCAGCGCAATGCGAAACCCCATCGCCTTTAAATCGAGAAGATGGTCAATCGCAATCTGTCGATCAACGAAGTCATGACTTTCCAGTATTTCAAGAGTAATCCGTCCGGGATCAACCCGTGATTCATCGACGATCTTCTGTATACACCGCACGCAGGCTGTCCCCATCAACTGCGGATCAACATTGATGGATATCCAGTAGTTTTGTCCAATTCGGTCAAAGGTCTGCAGGTCAGAAATTCCCTGTCGCAACATCTGTTCCGTCAGATGAAAAATGTCTTTTTCCGTAAGTTGTTTTAGGAAGTCTCCCGGCCCCCAAATTCGGCCTTCTTCATCTACAAGACGTGCCAACGCCTCAAGTCCCACCACTCTTTTTTGCCGTTGATCCCAAATCGGCTGGTACCAGCTTTGCAACCCACCGGCACGAAAGAGCCTGCGCAATGGGTACAAACTCTGCGCACTCTCATCACCGCTCCAAAAAGACCAGGGGTGATTACGAGTCTCCTTTTTGCGCTTGGATGCAAACATCGCCTGATCCGCCTCACGCAACAACAATTCAAGGTTGCTGTTGGCAGAGAGAGGATAAATGCTCGCCCCCATACTTACCTGTAGATGGATCTGCTCCCCTGACTCCATAACCAGCGGCTTTTCGACAGCAAGGTTGACTTTTCTCAGCACGCTCTCTAGCTGGGCAATGTCGCGCAGCCCTTCAAGCAGCAAGATGAACTCGTCCCCACCAATGCGCGCGACGCTGTCCGTGTGGCGTAGCGAATCCTGCAGACGCTGCGCGAGCAGTTGCAAAATCGCGTCACCAAGATCATGTCCGACACGGTCGTTGATCTGCTTGAAGTCATCCAGATCCAATACCACCAGAGCCAACAGACGTTCGCTGCGGTCCGCTCGGGCACGCGCACGGGGAAGCTCTTCCTCCAACGCACGCCGATTCAACAGATCCGTCAATGGATCGTGCAACGCCATCCGCTCTAATTTTGCCTCGCGCGCCTTTTGGTGCGTCAGATCATGAAAATAACCGATATAGTTAGTTATCTTTCCAGAATTGTCGCGTACCGCGCGGATATTGAGAAATTCAGGAAATAATTCGCCATTCTTACGCCGGTTCCAGATTTCTCCCTGCCATTCTCCGTCACGGCGCAATTTTTCCCACATGGAGTCATAAAAACCTGCGTTCTGTATCCCAGAATGCAGGATATGTGGTGTTAGCCCCAGAACTTCGCTTTCCGCATAACCGGTCAACTGGCCAAAAGCCTGGTTGACGCGCACGATGCGCTGCTCAGCATCAGTGATCATAATGCCCTCCTGGGCCTCGAACACCTGAGCAGACAAGCGCAGTGCCTCGCGTTGAACTCGCGATTCGCTAATATCCCGCTGAACGCTGACAAACTGGGTAATTTGTCCCTGATGATCACGTACCGGGCTAATGGATAGTTGATTCCAAAAAGAACTACCATCTTTGCGATAATTGAGAACTTCTCCGCCAAACGACTGCCCAGCATCAAGGTGTTGCCGTATACATGCAACTACCTCAGCAGAGGTTTCCGGTCCCTGCAATATACGACAATTTTCACCAATCAGCTCGGGCAAACTATAGCCGGTCATCTCCGCAAAGGCATTATTGAAATAGAGGATATTTTGCTTGGCATCGGTCAGCAGTACACCTTCGCTGATCGAGCGCAATGCTGCCGCAAAGCTACGATCACGCCCGTCCACCGGGGTTTGGAAGAGGATTTGCGCCAGCACTGCGACAATCCCCTCCAATAGCTGTACCTGCTCGTCGCTGGGCGCTGCCTCGCGAAAACTGGTGAGAGCGAAGGTGCCCACGACCTGGCCAAACGGATCCCGAATGGGAGCCGACCAACAGGCGCGAATCTGTAGGGCTTTCGCAAGGTCGTGCAACCGTCGCCAACGGTCATCCTCGGTGGCGTTGCGCACCAAAACGGTCTGTCCGTACAATACTGCGCTGGCGCAGGAGCCATTCCCATCAACCACGCGCAACCCATCGAATTGTTTGCGCACTTCCTCGGGGAGGCTTGGCCCGGCATAAAAGCGGAGCTCGTTCTCGGGTCCGAGAAGCATTACCGTCGCTAGCGCCCCGGGCACAATACGTTCGGCAACCAGACTCAAAGATTCTACTAGGCTACGGGCGGACTCCGTTGCCTCTGGGGCTACTGCATTACACGAAACGCCGTGCATTTTTTGTTTACTCCTACTCCCACTACATACCCTTTCATGTAAGGGCCCACATTTTTTGCCACGCTCCAGACACAAAAAGCTCTGCCGCCCCACTTGGGAAGAGCAGCGAGCCTTCTTTGGGACAGATATAGATTACCTCTAAGTTGTCAGATCCGCAAGTTTACAAAAAACTAGGCACTCGCTAAAACGGTATATCGTCGTCTTCGAACTGCTCCACTGGCGCACGCGGCGCACTCTTGGCGGTCCGACTAGACGGTTCACCATGGCTCTCCTGCTGGCCATCATCAAAATTGGCAGTGCCACCGCCGCGGCCACCCACCAGTTGCAGGCGGTCGGCGACGATTTCGGTCGTGTAGCGCTCTTGGCCTTCTTTGTCGGTCCACTTGCGCGTCTGTAGACGCCCTTCGATATAGGCCATGCTGCCCTTTTTCAGATATTCCCCAGCAATCTCCGCCGTGCGCCCAAACAACACCACACGGTGCCATTCGGTACGCTCTTGGCGATTGCCATCACGATCCTTGAAACTTTCCGATGTTGCCAAATTCAGATTGGCGATAGCCGCCCCGCTGGGTTGATAACGCATCTCAGGCTCTCGGCCCAAGTGCCCAAGTAGTATGACTTTATTCACTCCCGCCATGGTTTCTCTCCTGATGACCAGGGACGCGCGTCCCGTTAGCCCCTATACTATCCCATTCTCACCGGCTATGAAGCAAACGGCATGGATCATATCGAAATTCGCGGTGCCCGCACGCACAATCTCAAAAACATCAGCTTGCGTTTACCACGCGACCAACTGATCGTGATTACCGGCCTCTCCGGCTCAGGCAAGTCCTCACTTGCCTTCGATACCCTCTATGCCGAGGGGCAACGCCGGTATGTCGAGAGTCTTTCCGCCTATGCGCGGCAATTTCTCTCCCTGATGGGCAAACCCGATGTGGATGCCATTGAGGGGCTTTCTCCGGCCATCGCCATCGAGCAGAAATCGACTTCACACAATCCCCGTTCTACCGTCGGTACCGTCACCGAGATCCATGATTATCTTCGTCTGCTCTATGCGCGCGTCGGAACCCCTTGGTGCTGTGGCGAACCGATCCAAAGCCAAAGCATTGCCCAGATGCTCGACCAGATTCTTAGCTGGGAGAGCGGCACGCGCTTGCTCGTGCTGGCCCCGGTGTTACGCGACCGCAAAGGTAGCCACGAGGAGATTTTTCAGGGCTTGCGTGCCCGTGGTTTGGTGCGCGCCCGGGTAGATGGCCAACTCTGCGAGCTCGAAGAGGTACCGGTGCTAGACCCCAAGCGCAAGCATCGGATTGAGGCGGTGGTAGACCGTGTGGTGTTGCGTGATGACGTACGTGGACGCCTAGCCGAATCCCTGGAGAGCGCTATGGCCATGGGCGACGAGGAGGCCATTGTCGTCAAACCAGACGCAGAAGCGGAGCATTTTTTTTCCGCCCGTCACGCCTGCCATCATTGCGGCCGCTCCTTTCCCGCCCTGGAACCCCGCCTCTTTTCCTTCAACAATCCCGCAGGTGCCTGTCCGCGCTGCGATGGGCTCGGCGAAATCAATATCTTTGATCCCCAGTTGCTCATCCCCAACCCCGCCCTCAGCATTGCCGATGGTGCGATTGCGCCTTGGCGTCAACGACAAAATGACGTCCTTCCCGCGCTACTGCATGCCTTGGCCAAGCGGCTGGACTTTTCGCTAGATACCCCCTGGGAGGAATTGCCCGGCAAGGTACAAGACACCCTACTGCATGGCTATCCGGAACCTTTAGCGATTCGCAGCCGGGCTGGAAAGACGGAAACGCAGCGCTATCCCGGCGTCATCCCGAACCTGGAAAAACGCCTACGCGAGACCCAGTCTCAGCTACTGCGCGAGGAGATTCTCCGCTATATGGGGCGTTTACCCTGCCCGGACTGCGGCGGGAGTCGGCTGCGCAGCGAGGCACGCATGGTGCGCGTCGGTGCATTGGCTGTGCATGAATTCTCCGCCCTGTCGATTGGCACTGCCCTGGACAGTATCAAAGACCTGCAACTGGGTGGCAAGGAAGCCGTCATTGCCGAGCGTATCCTCAAAGAGATCAACGACCGACTGCAGTTTCTCATGGATGTCGGCCTCGACTATCTAACCCTGGACCGCGCCGCCGAGACCCTCTCTGGTGGCGAGGCACAGCGGATTCGCCTGGCCTCGCAAATTGGCGCGGGCCTCGTGGGAGTAATGTATGTGCTCGACGAACCGTCGATCGGGCTGCACCAACGCGACAATGATCGCCTACTCCACACCCTCAAGCGGCTCCGCGACTTGGGCAACACCGTCATTGTCGTCGAGCATGACGAGGATGCAATTCGTGCTGCCGATTACCTCGTCGACATGGGCCCCGCTGCTGGCGTGCACGGTGGCGAAGTGGTCGCGCATGGGCATCCGGCAATGGTGGTCAGCAGCGCCGATTCCCTCACTGGCAAATATCTGCGCGGAGAACTCTGTATCGCTACCCCCGAACGTCGCCGCCCGCTGGAGGAAAACCGGCTCTTACGTCTATGCGGTGCGCGTGGGCACAACCTGCGTACAGTAACGCTCGAGATTCCCCTCGGCCTCTTCACCTGTATTACCGGGGTTAGCGGTTCGGGAAAATCCACCCTAATCAACGACACGCTCTACCCGGCCTGTTCGCGTAAGCTCATGAATAGCCATCTTACGCCCGCCCCCTACGAGGAACTCATTGGTCTAGAGCATCTGGACAAGGTCATTGCCATTGACCAAAGCCCGATCGGGCGCACTCCGCGTAGCAATCCCGCCACCTATAGCGGGCTATTTACCGCGGTGCGCGAACTGTTTGCCGGTACCGGCGAGGCGCGCGCGCGCGGCTACGGCCCGGGGCGTTTCAGCTTCAACGTCAAGGGTGGGCGTTGTGAGGCCTGCGAGGGAGAGGGAGTGCTTCGCGTTGAAATGCATTTTCTGCCAGACGTGTATGTTGAGTGCGACGTCTGCCAAGGGCGCCGCTACAAGCGCGAGACCCTGGAGATTCTCTACAAGGGCAAGTCCATCCACGATGTTTTACAGATGACGGTAGAAGAAGCAGCCACCTTTTTCGCTGCGGTACCCAGTATCGCGCGCAAACTGGGAACGCTACTCGACGTTGGGCTCGGCTACATACAGCTCGGACAATCGGCGACTACGCTCTCCGGAGGCGAAGCGCAGCGGGTCAAACTCGCGCGCGAACTATCCCGCCGGGACACCGGCCGCACGCTGTATATACTCGATGAACCTACTACGGGCCTGCACTTTCACGACATTGCCTTGCTACTGAGTGTCTTACAAAAGCTGGTAGACGCAGGCAACACCGTTATCGTCATCGAACATAACCTCGATGTGATCAAAAGCGCTGACTGGCTAGTTGATCTGGGGCCCGAGGGCGGTAGCGGTGGCGGCCAGATCATCGCCCAGGGTACTCCGGAAGAATTAATGCGGGCGCAGCATTCCCATACCGGTTATTACCTCGCGCGGCACCTGACCGTAAAAGCGGAAAAGGGCTGAGAGCCCCTCTGGCCCTCAGCCCTTCCGATAGCAGCGAAGCTGCAGCCTAAGAAGCGCTTACCTCCCGATCAACCAGTTCGACAATCGCCAATGGCGCATTGTCACCGGCGCGAAAGCCATATTTGACGATGCGCAGATATCCGCCCGGCCGCGCCTTATAATGCGGACCAAGCTCGTCGAATAGCTTTACAACCGCGTCGCGATCGCGCAAGCGCGAGAACGCAAGACGCCGCCGCGCCACCGTCGGCTCTTTCGCCAAAGTGATCATCGGTTCGGCAAAGCGCCGCAGTTCCTTAGCCTTGGGTAAGGTAGTAACAATACGCTCGTGCGCAAAGAGAGACACCATCATGTTGGCAAACATCGCCCGACGATGACTACTGTTACGATTCAATTTTTTTCCACTATTACCATGACGCATGACGTCACACTCCCCAAATAAAGGTTAACGACTCAGTCTGCCTCGACGATATTTTTGTTACCGAGCGGTGGCAGATTCTCGGGTGGCCAATTCTGCAAACGCATCCCCAAAGAAAGGCTTTTAGCGGCCAAGATTTCTTTGATTTCGGTCAACGACTTGCGCCCTAAATTAGGAGCCTTCAGCAGCTCATTTTCCGATTTCTGCACCAAGTCACCGATGTAGAAAATATCTTCTGCCTTGAGACAGTTCAGCGAGCGCACCGTCAATTCGAGATCATCCACCGGACGTTCGAGCAACGGCATCAGGTCTTCCACGATGGCCACATTGCGCGCCTCTTCGACTATCGGCGCTTCTCCAGTGACGAAGACATCCAGCTGCTGCCGCAATATACGAGCCGCTTCCTGCACCGCCGCCAAGGGCTCAATGGTGCCGTTAGTCTCAACATCGAGCACCAACCGATCGAGATCCGTGCGCTGTTCAACACGGGCGCTCTCCACCTGAAAGCTGACCCGCAGCACGGGGCTGAAGCTCGCATCGAGCGCAAGCACCCCAATACGTTTTTCATGATCGCGTTGCCGCGTTGCCGCAGCTTGGTAACCGCGTCCGAAATCAAGGCGCAGGTGCATGACCATTTCCACATCACGGGTAATGGTCGCAATAACCTGTGCTGCATTAGCAACTTCCACGCCATGCTCGGCCACGATGTCGGCACCGGTCACCGGCCCTGGGCCACGCTTACGCACGGTGATGGTCTGCGATTCGAGCCGATGGCTGCGGATCGCGAGCTGTTTCAGGTTCAGAAGAATGTCGACGACGTCCTCTTGCACACCCTCTAGGCTAGAGTATTCGTGCAACACGCCCTCGATTTCGACCTCGGTAACTGCAACACCTTTCAGCGACGAAAGAAGAATTCGCCGCAGCGCATTACCGAGGGTGTGTCCAAAACCGCGCTCCAGAGGACCCAAGCTAACCCGTGCAGAATGTGCACCGGTCCTTTCGATTTCGTAATTCTGCGGACACAAAAGCTCGCCAACTTCAGCCATAAATAATCCTCGTTGCTCCGGTTTACTTGGAGTAGAGTTCCACTACCATCTGCTCGTTCAGGTCCTGCGGCATCTCGTCGCGCACGGGGACGGCTTTGACAGTGGCACTGAGTGCCTTGGTATCCACGCTGAGCCATTCGGGGTAGCCGCGCACTTCTGCTGCCTCAACGGCCGCAAGTATACGCGCATGCTCCTTGGCAGATGCAGTCACGGCGACCACATCACCAGCCCGCACCTGGTAGGACGGAATGTCAACGCGTCGACCGTTAACGGTGATATGTCCATGCCGAACCACCTGCCGCGCCTCCGCTCGGGAAGCGCCAAACCCCAGGCGATACGCCACGTTATCGAGACGCAACTCAAGGAAGCGCAACAGCAATTCGCCAGTAACACCCTTTTTCTGCGAAGCAGCGGCAAAATAACGGCGAAACTGACCTTCCAAGATGCCATAAACGCGCCGCACCTTTTGCTTTTCGCGCAGCTGGGTACCATATTCGCTGACGCGCGCCCGGCGTTGACCGTGCTGACCCGGTGCGTAGGCCCGAACCACGACCGGGCACTTATCGGAGAAACATTTTTCTCCCTTGAGAAAGAGCTTGCCACCTTCGCGCCGGCACTGACGGCAACTGGGGCCGGTATATTTAGCCACTACCTACCTCCGAAAAAATTAAACGCGCCGCTTTTTGGGCGGACGGCAGCCATTGTGAGGGATTGGCGTCACGTCGCGAATGCTAGTGATGCGAAAACCGACAGAATGTAACGCGCGAACGGTACTCTCTCGACCCGGTCCGGGGCCACTGACCTCAACGTCCAGATTCTTCACGCCGTACTCTTGCGCCCGGCGACCCGCGTTTTCCGCAGCCACCTGCGCGGCGAACGGGGTACTTTTCCGCGAGCCACGGAAGCCAGAACCACCGGAACTGGCCCACGCCAAGGCATTGCCCTGCCGGTCGCTGATCGTGATGATGGTGTTATTGAATGAAGCATAGATGTGCGCGACGCCGTCGACGACGTTCTTTTTTACCTTTTTGCGCACTCGTACATTACTCTGCGTTTTTGCCATAGTATCGATCCTTCAAGCTCAGCGGGCGATGGGCTTCGCCGGGCCCTTGCGGGTGCGCGCGTTGGTTTTCGTCCGTTGGCCATGAACGGGAAGACCGCGGCGATGACGAATGCCACGATAGCAGCCCAAATCCATGAGTCGTTTGATACTCATGGTGACTTCACGGCGCAGGTCACCTTCAACCACATATTTACCGACCTCGGTCCGGATACGCTCGAGCTCACCTTCGCTGATGTCCTTGACACGTACAACGGTGTCGACCTCAGCAGCCGCAAGAATGTCTCGCGACCGGGTCGCCCCGATTCCGTAGATATAGGTCAACGCGACGCCGATCTGCTTGTTATTCGGAATATTGACACCAGCAATGCGGGCCATTCCCTACTCCTTCCCATTCATCATAATCAACCCCGTTACCACTCTCATCCCTGCCGCTGCTTATGCCGTGGTTCGACGCAAATCACGCGTACGACGCCGTTGCGACGTATGATCTTACAGTTACGGCAAAGCTTTTTTACCGATGCACGAACTTTCATGGACCGCCTCCTTACTTGGCGCGATAGGTGATGCGCCCCTTGCTCAGGTCGTAAGGCGTCATCTCCACAGTGACCTTATCTCCGGGCAGAATACGTATGTAGTGCATACGCATTTTTCCGGAGATGTGTGCATTGACCACGAACCCGTTCTCCAAGCGCACTTTAAATGTCGCACTAGGCAGGTTCTCTATGACTTCTCCCTGCATTTCGAGAGTGTCTTCCTTGGCCATCCGTTACCCCAAAAAACCACGAATTCTGTCAGTAACCGCAGCGCTAGTCCCGTTACCGTCCACTTCTGCGTACCCACTCCTGCCGCGATAGAATGAAACAAGCGGGGCAGTTTCAGCCATGTACACCGCGAGACGATGGCGAATCACAGCCGGCTGATCGTCGTCGCGCTGAAAGAGCTCGCCACCACAGCGATCACAACAACCATCCACTTTTGGCGGCTGGAAGCGCATGTGGTAGATCGCGCCACAATCGCGACACACGCGCCGCCCAGACAAACGATCGACGATTTCCTCGTCCTCCAACACAATGTGCAAAATGTGTCCGATCGACACGCCGGCGATATCCGAGAGAAGCCGGTCGAGACCCTCTGCCTGCACTACCGTGCGCGGAAAACCATCGAATACGACACCATTCCTCGCGTCATCTTCGCGCAAGCGTTCCGAAACGATACCGAGAATGATCTCGTCATTTACCAGAGCACCAGACTCCATTACCGCCTTCGCGCGCTTACCCATTTCGCTACCGGTTGTAACAGAGGCGCGGAGCATATCACCTGTAGAAACGTGAGGCAAGCCCAAATCAGCTGAGATCACCTTGGCTTGCGTGCCCTTACCGACCCCTGGCGCACCCAGGAGAATAATATGCCCGGCGCCTTTCATGATTACCGCTTACCTTGCTGACCGCTTTTGCGCAGCAAGCCCTCATAGCGATGCGTCAGCAAGTGACTCTGCAGTTGGGCCATAAGGTCCATCATCACGACAACGACAATCAGTAAACTAGTACCGCCAAAGTAAAACGGCACGTTATATTCGGTAATTAGGAACTCGGGCAACAAACATACCAAGGTGAGATAAATCGCGCCCCAAAGCGTTAGTCTGCTGAGGACTCGATCCATATATTTGGCAGTCTGTTCGCCAGGCCGCAGGCCAGGCACAAACGCACCGGATTTTTTCAGATTGTCTGCTGTCTCGCGGGGGTTAAATACCATCGCTGTATAAAAAAACGCGAAGAACACAATGGCGGTAGTAAACACTATGACGTAAAGCGTGCTACCCGGACTCAAAGCCTGTCCAATCCGTGACAACCATTCCATTCCGGGAACATTAGCGAACCAACCGGCAAGGGTAGCGGGCAGCAAAAGTATGCTGGTAGCGAAGATCGGCGGAATGACACCAGACATGTTCACCTTGAGTGGCATGTGTGTACTTTGCCCACCATAAATCTTCCGTCCAACCTGCCGCTTGGCGTACTGGATCGGAATCCGACGCTGCGCACTCTCCATAAATACCACAAACGCCAACACGAGCAATGCCAAGACGAATATCGCCAAAGCGAAAAGCGGCTGAAATTGTCCTGTGCGCACCAACTCCAACATGGTGGCGAGGGCCTGCGGTAGCCCAGCAACAATCCCGGCGAAGATGATCAACGAAATACCGTTACCAATCCCACGCTCGGTAATCTGCTCGCCGAGCCACATGAGAAAAACCGTTCCCGCAGAGAGCGTGATGGTGGTGGTAAACAGAAATAGCGGGCCAGGATCGATAACCACCGGGACGGATCCGCCATGCATCTTTTCTATTGCAACGGCAATGCCCAAACCCTGCAAGAGGGACAATACGACCGTGGCGTAGCGGGTGTATTCGGTAATCTTTCGCCGCCCAGCTTCGCCTTCTTTCTTTAGTTCTTCCAGTTGGGGAACCACAGAGCCGGCCAACTGAAAAATAATTGAGGCGCTAATATATGGCATAATGCCCAACGCGAATACCGTGAGCCGTGACAACGCGCCCCCGGAAAACATGTTGAACATACCCAGAATCGTGCCTTGTTCCTGATGAAAGAATGAGGCCATAGCTGCGGGGTCAATACCGGGGACGGGGATATGCGCCCCAATCCGAAACACCAGCAACGCTCCGAGCAAGAACAATATACGTTTACGTAGCTCGGCGATGTTGCCCGCACCCTGTGCGGCATTGCCCAATGCGCCGAGGGTGTTGGCCATCTTATTCCTCTACCTGGCCGCCAGCAGCCTCAATGGCCTGCCGTGCACCGGCGCTAACGCGCAGGCCCTTGACCGAAACTGCTGCTTCCAGCTTGCCCGTGCGGATCACTTTGACTTGGTCAACGTCGCCGCGGACGAAGCGTCGCAACCGCAAGGCTTCAAGATCAACAACCCCACTAATCGCGGCACTTTCCAGCATGTCCAGCGTGACTTCGACTACCACCTGAGCCCCGTTGTTGCGGAACCCACGCTTGGGGATACGGCGTTGCAACGGCATCTGGCCGCCTTCAAAACCGACCTTATGATAACCACCAGAGCGTGCGTGCTGACCTTTGTGCCCGCGGCCGGCGGTCTTACCAAAACCGCTACCGATGCCGCGTCCAACCCGCACGCGCTCTTTCTTAGCACCCGGCGCGGGAGCAATGGTATTCAATTTCATGACTGTTCTTCCCAACGCAAAAGATACGGGACTTTCTTGATCATACCGCGAACCTCTGGGGTATCACTCAGCTCAACGGTATGTCCGGTGTGACGCAACCCTAAGCCACGCACGGTTGCGCGATGCTTCTCGGTGATCCCAATGAGGCTACGTACCAGCGTAACCCGTAAGATCTTACTCATGCCCAGCCCCTCCGTGCCCACGGATCTCTTGTAACGTTTTACCACGCTTCATGGCGATCGACTGCGGACTAGCCAACTTGGAGAACGCGTCGAAGGTGGCGCGAACGACATTGATCGGGTTGTTGGAGCCCAAGGACTTGGCTACCACATTACGCAACCCGACCGCCTCGCAGACCGCGCGCATCGCGCCACCCGCGATCACACCACTTCCTTCTGGCGCAGGGCGCAGAATAACGCGCGCTGCCCCATGCCGTCCCTCAACCGGAAACGGGATGGTGCCGCGCATCAATGGCACTTGGGTAAGGTAGCGACGCGCCTGATCCGTGGCTTTTTGGATGCCAGCGGGGACCTCTTTCGCCTTGCCGCGCCCGAAGCCCACCTTACCATCTCCGTCACCAACCACCATCAGCGCAGCAAACCCGAACTGCCGGCCACCCTTTACAACTTTTGACACGCGGTTGATATGGATAAGCTTTTCCAACATTCCGTCGCTCGGCTGTTGGCTCTCGCGATTCTCTCTTGCCATTGTCAATACTCCGTCAGAAGGACAGGCCGCTTTCGCGTGCTGCTTCGGCTAGGGCCTTTACCCGACCATGATAGCGATAGCCGCTACGGTCGAAGGCCACTTGGGTGATACCGAGGCCTTTGGCCTTTTCTGCCACGCGCTTACCGATAATTGCTGCACTCTCAGCGCTGCTTCCATTCTTGACCGTAGCGCGGACATCTTTCTCCACCGAGGAGGCCTGGGTAAGCACCCGCCCTTGGCTGTCGTCGATGATTTGTGCATAGATATGTTTGCCGGAGCGATAGACCGCCAAACGGAGTTTGCCTTGGCCGGCGATGCGCGCACGCGTCTTTCTGGCTCGCCGCAAGCGACTGATGTTCTTGTCCATTGCTGATCCCCTCACTTCTTCTTGGCTTCTTTACGCCGGACCTGCTCGCCAGCATAGCGAACACCCTTGCCCTTATAAGGCTCCGGTGGCCGATACGCGCGGATATCAGCGGCGACCTGACCGACCATCTGCTTATCCGCTCCACGGATAACGATTTCGGTCTGCGTTGGCGTTTCAACGGTGATGGCCTCAGGCACCGGGTATTCAACCGGATGTGAAAAACCCAAGCTCAAACCCAATGTCTTTCCTTTGGCCTGGGCACGATAACCAACGCCGATAATTTCCAGCTTGCGCTCAAATCCTTGGGAAACGCCTTGCACCATATTGGAAAGCAGTGCGCGGGTCGTGCCCGCATGATGTACAACCTCGGCTTGCCAATTCACATTCGCGCTGTCGCCATCAACATGGATTTCGACACCGGCCTGCAACGGCATCGTAAGCTGACCCTTGGGGCCTTTGACTACGACCTGTCCCGCGTCCACTCTTACTTCGACACCCTTGGGCAGGATTACTGCTTGTTTTGCTATGCGTGACATGGTTCCCCCTTAGGCTACGACGCAGAGCACTTCGCCGCCGATACCTTCGGCGCGCGCCGCGCGATCGGTCATGATGCCCCGGGACGTCGACACAATAGCGATGCCATAGCCGTCGCGCACCCGCGGCAGCTCCTGTGCGCCACGATAAATACGTACTCCGGGCCGACTGATACGGCGAATTTCGGAGATGACACCCTCACCAGCGTAATACTTCAGGGTAATACGCAGGCTCGGATGGCCGGCCAAGGTATCGTCTGCAATCTCAGCAATATAGCCCTCTTCCAAAAGGACGCGCGCGATCGCTCGTTTCAGCGTGGAAGCTGGAACCTGTACGAAATTTTTGCCTACTGCCTGCGCATTGCGAATGCGCGTCAGCATATCTGCGATAGGATCTGTAATGCTCATCTTTCCCTCACCAACTGCTCTTCACGACGCCGGGGATATTGCCGGCAGAGGCATGCTTACGCAGGCAAAGACGACAAAGTCCAAACTTGCGATAGTAGCCATGGGCACGCCCGCACAACTGGCAACGATGATAGGCGCGAACCTGAAATTTGGGTGTCCGTGCCGCCTTGGCGATCATTGATTTTTTGGCCATACCTTAACTCTCCTCAGGCGCGGAACGGCATTTTGAAGGCTTTGAGCAAACCCAGAGCCTCAGCGTCGTTCTTGGCGGTGGTAGTAAAGGTCACATCCATCCCGCGGAGCCGATCGATCTTGTCGTATTCGATCTCGGGGAAGATGATCTGTTCCTTTACGCCCATAGAATAGTTACCACGTCCGTCAAAGGACTTTGGCGACAAACCACGAAAATCGCGAATCCGCGGAATGGCAATGCTCACCAGACGATCGAGAAATTCGTACATACGTTCACCACGCAGGGTGACCATACAGCCGATCGGATACCCGTCGCGGATCTTAAACGCAGCAACCGATTTGCGCGCCTTGGTAACGATGGGCTTCTGGCCGGCAATCTTGGTCATATCACCAACTGCGGCTTCCAGGACTTTCTTGTCGCCCACCGCTTCGCCAACCCCCATGTTGATGGTAATTTTCTGCAAGCGCGGGACTTCCATCACGCTCTTGTAGCCGAATTCCTGAATCAGGCGCGGGACGATCTGATCCTTATAAATTTTTTGCAAACGTGCTTCCATCTCTACCTGCTCCCTCAGTGCTTAGCCAGCTGTTCGCCGTTGCTTTTGAACACACGAACTTTGCTGCCATCAGCGAGGAATTTGAAACCCACGCGATCTGCCTTGCCCGTCGCCGGGTTATACACCGCGAGTTTGCACAATTGCACCGGGGCTTCCTTTTCCACGATGCCGCCGCCATTACCCATGCGGTCAGGCCGTTGATGCCGCTTGATCATGTTTACCTTTTCCACGATGGCACGGTTTTCCTCGGGTAGCACGCGCAGTACTTTGCCACGTTTACCCTTGTCCTTACCGCTGAGCACCACCACTTCGTCGTCTTTACGAATCTTGCTCATGCGCAGCTCCTACAACACTTCAGGCGCGAGCGAAATGATCTTCATAAAATTGGCGCCACGCAGCTCGCGGGTGACCGGGCCAAAAATACGCGTACCGATAGGCTGCAACTGATTGTTCAGCAGAACCGCAGCGTTGTTATCGAAGCGGATGACGGATCCATCCTCACGCCGCACACCCTTACGGGTACGCACGATCAGGGCATTGTAAACGTCGCCTTTCTTGACCTTGCCGCGCGGCGCAGCATCTTTGATGCTCACCTTGATCACATCACCGATATCTGCATAACGCCGATGCGAACCACCCAGCACTTTGATACACATTACCTCACGCGCTCCACTGTTATCCGCCACAGCGAGCCGGCTTTGCATTTGAATCATGATGCGACTCCTTCAGCAATAGCATGGCCAACCACAGAGACTAGGCGCCACGTTTTGGTCTTGGACAGCGGCCGACACTCTTCAATGCGGACGGTGTCACCAATTTGGCAGCTATTTTCCTGATCATGGGCGTGGAATTTTTTCGAGCGTCGTATGTACTTTTTGTAGAGCGGATGCTGAATACGCCGCTCAACGAGAACCACGATAGTCTTATCCATACGGTTACTGACCACGGTGCCCACCAGACTACGGGGATTCTGTTCTGTGCTCATTGGCTCACCTTCGCCTTTTTGCTGATCTCGGTACGCACACGCGCGATATCACGGCGAACGCCACGCAGGCGTGCGGTCTTCGCCAGTTGCCCGGTGCCATGCTGCATGCGCAGCTTGAACTGCTCTTCGAGGAGCGCAAGCAACTGCGTCTGACACTCGGACGCGGATAGTTTGCTCAAATCTTGTCCTTTCATCCCATCACCCGCCGTTCTACCACGATGGTCTGTACCGGTAATTTGGCGGCGCCAAGCCGCAGGGCTTCACGCGCAACTTCTTCCGTTACACCTTCCATCTCATACAAAACCTTACCAGGCTGAATTTGCGCTACCCAGTATTCGGGATTGCCCTTGCCCTTACCCATACGTACCTCAGCTGGTTTCTTGCTGATGGGTTTATCAGGGAAAATGCGCACCCAAATACGTCCGCCACGGCGCACGTGACGGTTGATCGCGCGCCGTGCGGCCTCGATCTGCCGTGCGGTAACGCGCCCACGGGTAATGGCCTTGAGGCCATACTCACCAAAGCTAACTTTGTTGCCGCGCGTCGCCAGGCCGCGATTGCGCCCCTTGTGCTGTTTGCGAAACTTGGTCCGTTTAGGTTGCAACATCACCGCTCTCCTTACTTCTGCGCGGCAGCAACGCTAGCGGCGCTGCTCCATTCCAGAATTTCGCCCTTGAAGATCCAGACCTTGATACCGATAATTCCGTAGGTCGTTTTTGCTTCGGCGAAACCATAATCAATATCGGCGCGCAGGGTGTGCAGCGGCACGCGCCCCTCACGATACCATTCGGTGCGCGCGATTTCCGCACCACCAAGGCGCCCGGCGCAGTTGATGCGCATCCCTTGTGCACCAAAACGCATGGCGTTAGTGACGGCGCGTTTCATTGCGCGTCGAAACATGACTCGGCGCTCCAGTTGCTGGGCAACATTTTCGGCAACCAGTTGCGCGTCTAATTCCGGTTTGCGGATCTCTTCGACATTCACATGCACCGGAATCCCCATACGCTTTTGTACTTCAGCGCGCAGATTCTCGATGTCCTCGCCTTTCTTGCCGATTACCACGCCAGGACGCGCAGTATGCAGCGTGATCCGCGCGCTACGCGCTGGACGCTCCACAGTAATGTCGGAGATAGCAGCGCCACTCAGACGCTTGCGGATGAAATCGCGGATGCGAATATCTTCCAGGAGTTTGTCTTTGAAATCAGCCTTACCGTACCAGCGCGAGTTCCAATTCTTAATGATTCCCAGACGCAGTCCGATTGGATTGGTTTTCTGACCCATATTTTCCTCGCTTACTGTTCGGATACGACGATGGTGATGTGGCTGGTGCGCTTGAGGATTCTCGTGCCGCGCCCTTTGGCGCGTGCAGCAAAACGCTTCAGTACGGCGCCACCATCGATCATGATGGTCTCAACCACCAATGCGTCGACGTCTGCACCTTCGTTATTCTCAGCGTTGGCAATCGCAGACTCCAAACACTTCCGAATGGGCAAGGCTGCTTTTTTCTGCGTAAAGCGAAGAATGTCGAGCGCCTTGTCGACCGGCTGCCCACGCACAAGGTCGGCAACCAGCCGCGCCTTTTGCGGCGACATTTGCAATCCTTTGAGTACTGCCGTTGATCTCATCTCAATTTCCTCAACGCTTGGCTTTCTTGTCGGCAACGTGGCCCTTGAAGGTCCGGGTCAACGCAAACTCGCCGAGTTTATGGCCCACCATATTCTCATTCACGACCACTGGAATATGTTGTTTGCCGTTATGCACTGCGAACGTAAGGCCGATAAAATCCGGGGTAATGGTAGAACGGCGCGACCAGGTCTTGATCGGCTTGCGACTATTGCTCGCCTGGGCATCCTGGACCTTTTTGTCGAGATGTTGGTCCACAAATGGACCTTTCTTGATGGAACGTGGCACGACGAATTCCTCTTCCCTGATCAAGCCTTCCGGCGGCGAACGATCATGCCGCTGGTACGTTTGTTACGACGGGTACGATACCCCTTGGTCGGCTGCCCCCAGGGAGAAACCGGGTGACGCCCACCTGAGGTGCGCCCTTCACCACCACCATGTGGATGATCGACGGGGTTCATGGCCACGCCGCGAACCGTAGGACGAACACCCCGCCAGCGGGTGGCACCCGCCTTACCCAACTGCCGCGTTCCGTGTTCATCATTACCGACAACACCCAATGTGGCGCGGCAGGATACATGAATTTTGCGCACTTCACCAGAGCGCAGGCGGACTTGGGCATAATCACCCTCGCGCGCCATCAACTGGGCAGAGGCACCGGCGGAGCGCGCAATCTGCCCGCCCTTGCCTGGGCGCAGCTCAATATTGTGTACCACGCTGCCTACCGGGATCTTACGCAGCGGCATGCAATTACCAGCCCGCACCGGAGTATCTTCGCCAGACATGAGCGTGTCACCGGCCTGCACACCTTTGGGCGCAAGGATATAACGGCGCTCACCGTCGGCATAACAGAGGAGAGCTAGATGGGCGCTGCGGTTGGGGTCGTATTCGATACGCTCCACCTTGGCCGGGATGTCATTCTTGTTCCGGCGAAAATCGACCATACGATAATGCTGCCGATGTCCACCACCGGCATGCCGGCGGGTAACGCGACCGTGGTGATTGCGTCCACCAGTATGCGACTGACTGCTGGTCAGGCCTTTGACCGGAGCTCCCTTGTGGAGCTCAGGATTAACGACCTTGATGACGAAACGTCGCCCTGCAGAGGTCGGTTTGGTACGTACGAGAGCCATGATTATCCCCTATTTCTCTCAGGCAATGCCAAAGTCGATGCTGTTGCCTTGGGCGAGGCGCACATAGGCCTTCTTCCAAGCGGAGCGACGCCCTTGTTGGCGCCCCATACGCTTCGGCTTACCGTCATAGTTCAGCGTCTGGACGGAAAGAACGTTGACCTGAAACAACTTTTCTACTGCCGATTTGATCTCGGCCTTAGTCGCGTCGCGGGCAACGCGAAAAGCATACTGATTCGCTGCCTGGGTCTGCATCGTGCTTTTTTCGCTCACCACGGGCGCTAGCAGCACGAGATATTGACGTTCGTTGTTCATCCGTACACCTCCGCAAATTTATTCGCCGCGTCAGCGTCCATCAGTACCCGTCCATAGCGCAGCAGGTCGGCGGGACCAACGTCCTGCCATTCCGCAAGTCCGACGTGCGGAAAATTCCGCAAGGACAAAAAGAAGTTGACCGGCGCTTCCGCCATAACAACCAGCACGTCGTCACCACCAGCGGCCTGCAACCAGGTACGCCCCAGCTTTGCCTTCGGCTCCGCAAAGTCTTCGGCGGTGATGATCTGTAGCCGGTCCTGCCGCAAGAGTTCAGCTAACGCACTACGCATCGCGCCGGCCCACATTTTCTTGTTGACCTTTTGTTTGTAGCTCTGGGTAACGCCGGGAAATGCGCGACCGCCGCCGCGCCAGATGGGGCTGCGAATACTGCCCGCACGCGCACGCCCGCCGCCCTTCTGCTTCCATGGCTTACGCCCGCCACCACGAACTGCCGCGCGGTTTTTTTGCACCGCAGTACCGCTGCGTAGGCCAGCCAACTGCGCAACCACTACCTGATGTAGCAACGCCTCGTTATAGGGTGCGGCGAAAACGGAATCCGCCAGTTCGATTTTTCCACCCTTGCCGCTACTAATGTGAATGCTATTTACTTCCATTGTCCTGCCCCCAATTACCCACGTACCGTCGGGCGCAAGAGTACGTCGCCCTCATTGGCACCGGGAACGCTACCCTTGATCATCACCAGACGCCGCTCAACGTCAACGCGCACTACCTCAAGGTTGAGAGTGGTGACCTGTTCGTTGCCCAATTGTCCGGCCATTTTCTTGCCCTTAAATACCCGGCCAGGGGTCTGGCGACAGCCAATGGAACCCGGCGCACGATGGGACAAGGAGTTACCATGGCTGGCACGGTTGCTGCGGAAGTTATGCCGCTTTATGGCACCCGCGAATCCTTTACCCTTACTGATACCGGTCACATCAATCCGCTGTCCGACGGTGAACATGTCTATGGACAACTCCTGCCCAGCCTGATAAGAACCAGACTCATTCAGGCGAAACTCACGCAAAAAACGGCGGGGTTCTACGGCGGCCTTACGGAAATGGCCGGCCATTGCCGAGCTTAGGCGTTGTGGTCGAACACTGCCGACGCCAACCTGAACCGCGTCGTAACCGTCATCTGCCTGGCTTTTTACCTGGGTGACGAGGTTTTCCGCTAGATGAATTACGGTTACCGGGACAACCGTGCCGCCTTCTCCCGCCACCCGCGTCATACCGACTTTGCGACCTATCATGCCGATCGTCATTTCCTTCTCCTTACAGCTTGATCTCTACATCGACACCAGCGGCAAGGTCGAGCTTGATGAGCGCATCGACGGTTTTGTCGTTGGGGTCAAGAATGTCCATAAGCCGCTTGTGAGTACGTTGTTCGAACTGATCACGGGCATTTTTGTCCACGTGCGGCGAGCGCAGAACCGTGAAGCGTTCGATCTTGGTTGGCAAGGGGATAGGGCCGCAGACCCGCGCACCCGTGCGCCGCGCCGTTTCAACGATCTCCGCTGCGGAGATGTCGAGCATACGGTAGTCGTAAGACTTCAGACGAATACGAATCTTGGAACCTTCCATCACTCCACCACCTTCGACACGACGCCGGCGCCGACGGTACGGCCACCTTCTCGTACCGCAAAACGCAAACCGTCTTCCATCGCGATCGGCGCAATCAAGGTCACCTTGAACTGCACATTGTCGCCCGGCATTACCATCTCCACACCTTCCGGCAGATCCACCGCACCGGTCACGTCCGTCGTGCGGAAGTAAAACTGCGGACGGTAGCCGTTGAAAAACGGCGTGTGACGACCGCCCTCTTCCTTCGACAACACGTACACTTCAGCCTCAAACTTGGTGTGCGGCTTGATCGTGCCCGGCTTCGCCAAGACCTGACCACGCTCCACATCGTCTTTCTTCGTACCACGCAACAAGACGCCAACGTTGTCCCCCGCTTGACCCTGGTCGAGAATCTTGCGGAACATCTCTACACCCGTCACCGTCGTCTTACTCGTCGGACGAATACCAACAATCTCAACTTCCTCACCCACCTTGACTAATCCGCGCTCAATACGCCCAGTCACTACCGTGCCACGACCAGAAATACTGAATACGTCTTCAATCGGCATCAAGAAGGCCTTGTCTACTGGACGCTCCGGCATCGGAATGTAGCTGTCCATCGCCTCCGCCAGCTTGAAGATCGCCGGCTCGCCGATGTCACTTTGATCCCCTTCCAGAGCTTTCAGCGCCGAGCCAATCACCACCGGGATGTCATCACCGGGGAACTCGTACTTGGATAGCAGCTCGCGCACTTCCATTTCGACCAGCTCCAACAGTTCGGCGTCATCCACCATGTCGGCCTTGTTCAGGAACACAACAATGAACGGTACACCAACCTGACGCGCCAACAGGATGTGCTCGCGCGTTTGCGGCATCGGACCATCAGCCGCCGAACACACCAAAATCGCGCCGTCCATCTGCGCCGCTCCGGTGATCATGTTCTTCACGTAGTCAGCATGCCCAGGGCAATCGACGTGCGCATAGTGACGATTCGCCGTCTCATACTCCACGTGCGAGGTCGCAATCGTGATGCCACGCGCACGCTCTTCCGGCGCGTTGTCAATCTGATCATAGGCCCGAATCTCGCCACCAAACTTCGCCGACAATACCTTCGTCAGCGCCGCCGTCAGCGTGGTCTTCCCGTGATCCACGTGACCAATCGTTCCCACGTTTACGTGCGGCTTCGTCCGCTCAAACTTTCCCTTGGACATGAAATACTTCTCCCGTTACGACTTAGCGCTGACTCTTCTTGACGATGGCCTCGGCGACGTGCCCAGGCACTTCCATATACTTCTCGAACTGCATGCTGTAGGTGGCACGCCCCTGCGACAGCGAACGCACAGTAGTGGCATAACCGAACATCTCTGCCAACGGCACTTCGGCCTTGATGACCTTGGCACCTGCTTCATCGTCCATACCCTGCATCACCCCGCGACGACTGTTGATGTCGCCGATGATGTCGCCCATGTATTCTTCGGGCGTGACCACCTCGACCGCAAAAATCGGCTCCAAAAGGACCGGGTTCGCTTTCGCCGCACCAGCCTTGAAGCCCATGGACCCGGCAATCTTGAACGCCGCTTCGGAAGAATCGACGTCATGGTAAGAACCATCGAAGATGGTAACCTTGACATCCACCACCGGAAAGCCGGCGACTATACCACCTTCGAGGGCCTCGTGCACGCCCTTTTCCGTCGGCCCAATGTATTCCTTGGGCACCACGCCGCCGACGACGGCATTCTCGAATATGAACCCTGCACCCGGCTCCAACGGCTCCAAGCGCAGCCAGACATGGCCATACTGCCCCCGACCACCGGACTGACGTACAAACTTACCCTCGGACTCGACGGACTTGCGAATCGTTTCTCGGTATGCCACTTGCGGCGCGCCCACCGTGGCCTCGACGTTAAACTCACGTTTCATACGATCGACGATGATCTCAAGATGCAACTCACCCATACCAGAGATGATGGTTTGCCCGGACTCCTGGTCGGTACGCACACGGAAAGAGGGATCCTCCTGAGCGAGCTTGCCCAAAGCAATACCCATCTTTTCTTGGTCGCTTTTGGTTTTTGGTTCCACCGCCACATGAATCACCGGCTCCGGAAACTCCATTTGTTCCAGAACGATTTCTTTGTCGAGATCACAAAGGGTATCACCCGTATAGGCGGTCTTCAGGCCCACCGCCGCAGCGATGTCACCGGCCAGCACTTCCTTGATTTCTTGCCGCTCATTGGCGTGCATCTGCAGGATACGACCGATACGCTCCCGCTGCCCGCGCCCCGGATTATACACCGTAGACCCTGCATTCAGGACGCCGGAGTAGACCCGGAAAAAGGTAAGCTGGCCAACAAACGGATCTGTCATGATCTTAAACGCCAACGCCGAGAACGGCTCGCTGTCGCTAGCATCGCGATTCATATCGGCACCGCTGTCTGGATCGCTCCCCTTCACTGCGGGAATGTCGGTGGGAGAGGGCATATAATCCAGAACGGCGTCCAGCATTGCCTGCACGCCCTTGTTCTTGAAGGCACTGCCACAGAGCACTGGAACAATCTCACTAGCAATTGTTGCCTTGCGCAGGGCAACCTTGAGTTCGTCGATAGAAATCTCCTCTCCTTCGAGGTATTTCATCATCAACTCTTCATCAGTGTCACAGATCGCCTCCACCATAGTGTGGTGAGCAGCCTCTGCGGCTTCCTTCAGATCAGCCGGGATCTCTTCTTCCACAAAAGTGGTTCCCTGGTTCGCGTCATCCCAGTTGATCGCCTTCATCTTCATGATGTCGATCACCCCCCGGAAGCGCTCCTCCTCACCGATCGGCAACTGAATGGCGATGGCGTTACCCTTGAGCTTACCGCGGATCTGCTCGACTACGCGCAGAAAGTTTGCACCCTGGCGATCCATCTTGTTAACGAAGGCCATGCGGGGCACACCGTACTTGTTTGCCTGCCGCCACACCGTTTCCGACTGCGGCTGCACACCGCCGACGGCACAAAAGACCGCCACGGCACCATCGAGCACGCGCAGGGACCGCTCGACTTCAATGGTGAAGTCTACGTGTCCGGGGGTATCGATGATATTGATGCGATGCTCGGCGCGTTTGGCATCCATACCCTTCCAGAAACAGGTGGTAGCCGCCGAGGTGATGGTGATGCCGCGCTCCTGTTCCTGCGCCATCCAGTCCATGACCGCCGTGCCTTCGTGCACCTCACCGATTTTGTGGGAAACACCGGTATAAAACAGGATGCGCTCGGTTGTAGTGGTCTTACCGGCATCAATGTGTGCCATAATGCCGATGTTACGATAACGATCGATGGGAGTTGTGCGCGCCACGAATGAGTCCTTGCGTTTGCAGAGCGAAAAGGGTTACCAGCGGAAGTGCGAGAAGGCCTTGTTGGCCTCGGCCATACGGTGCGTCTCTTCCCGCTTGCGCACTGCATTACCGCGATTCTCGGCAGCCTCAAGAATTTCCGCCGCCAAGCGGTTGCCCATGGATTTCTCGTTACGCTTGCGCGCCGAGTCACGCAGCCAACGCATGGCAAGCGCCATGCGACGGTCAGAGCGAATTTCCACCGGCACTTGATACGTCGCACCACCAACACGGCGGCTTTTGACTTCCACGACCGGCCGGACGTTATCCAAGGCCTTGCGGAAGATCTCCATCGCGTCGGACTTGCTCTTCTCGGCAACAATATCGAGGGCACCATAGACAATCTTTTCAGCAACACTCTTCTTGCCGTCACGCATCAGGACGTTGGCAAATTTTGCAAGGACTTCTTCCTTGTATTTAGGATCCGGCAGAACGATCCGCTTGGGCACTTCTCTACGTCTTGGCATCTCTCAAACTCCTTAGATTCCGGAACCCTTACTTGGGCCGCTTGGCGCCGTACTTCGAACGCCGCTGCTTGCGATTCTTGACGCCAGCGGTATCGAGCGTGCCACGAATGATGTGGTAGCGCACACCGGGAAGATCCTTCACACGGCCGCCGCGAATCAAGACGACGGAGTGCTCCTGCAGGTTATGCCCCTCACCGGGAATATAGCTACTAACCTCGTAGCCATTGGTCAAACGCACACGCGCCACTTTGCGCAAAGCGGAGTTTGGTTTTTTGGGCGTCGTCGTATACACGCGGGTACAGACGCCCCGCTTCTGCGGATTGGCCTCAAGGGCCGGTACCTTGCTTTTGGCAACCGGAGCCTTGCGCGGCTTACGGACCAACTGGTTCAGTGTGGGCATAACTTCTCCAAAAAACGAAGGGCGGCATGCCATTTGCCGCCAATGAGAGCGCGCATTTTATGGACGCGCGCTCGAACTGTCAAGAAAGATCAGAGGACTGCAATCTTGCGATCACTCAGCCGTTACCGCCTCGGCTTCGCCCTCGCTGCCACTATCGACCAGGCTCTCACCGCGATTACGCCGGCGACGATGCTCATGATAGGCGAGACCAGTACCGGCGGGTACCAGACGGCCAACGATAACGTTCTCCTTCAAACCGCGCAGATCGTCGACACGGCCGGAGACGGCGGCTTCAGTAAGCACGCGAGTAGTCTCCTGAAAACTGGCAGCGGAGATGAAAGATTCGGTGGACAAACTCGCCTTGGTAATACCGAGCAGCATCGGGGTAAACCGGGCTGGTTCTTTGCCCGCCGCTTCGAGAACGGTGTTCTCCTCTTCCACACGAGCGCGATCGACCTGATCACCAGTGATGAAGCTGCTATCACCTGCATGGTTGATCTCTACCTTGCGCAGCATCTGCCGCAAGATCACCTCGATGTGCTTGTCATTGATACGGACACCCTGCAATCGGTAGACGTCCTGCACTTCATCCACAATGTAATTGGCCAGCGCCTGCACACCGAGGACGCGGAGGATGTCGTGTGGTACCGGTTGTCCTTCCACCAATGGTTCGCCAGGGCTGACGCGCTCGCCTTCATAGACGGTAACGTGACGCCCTTTGGGAATCAGATACTCGTGAGCATCACCATTCTCATCCGTAACCAACAAGCGCTGCTTACCCTTGGTATCCTTGCCAAAACCGACGATGCCGTGGTGCTCAGCGATAATGGCATAGTCCTTTGGACGCCGCGCTTCGAAGAGCTCGGCTACACGCGGAAGACCACCGGTGATATCGCGGGTTTTGCTGGTACCCACCGGCAAACGCGCCAAGGTATCACCAGGCTGCACCTGCGTCCCATCTTGCACCGCAATGATTGCGCGTGGGGGGAGGTAGTAACGTGCGGGCAAATCCGTACCCGGCAACTTGAGATCCTTGCCCTTAGCATCCTGCAATAGGACAACGGGACGCAGATCACGTCCACTGGCTGGACGCTGTTTGGGGTCGATCACCGCTTGCGTGCTAAGGCCGGTAATGTCATCGCTCTGCGAGATGACACTCTGTCCTTCGATAGCATCCTGCAATGCTGCGGTACCGGCGATCTCGCTGACAATGGGGCGCGTATGTGGGTCCCACTCAGCAATACGTTTGCCGGGAGTTACCGCCTCGCCATCCTGTACCAGGATGGTGGCGCCATAGGGTACTTTGTAGCGCTCCTTTTCCCGTCCTTGCTCGTCCGTCACCGCGATTTCGCCATTACGACCGACGACGACGTGACGCCCGCTTGGATGCTCTACCGAACGCAGGTTACTGTGGAAGCGAATCAGCCCCCCCTGCTTGATGTCGATGCTGCTCTGCGCCGCAGCTCGACTCGCCGCACCACCGATATGGAAAGTGCGCATGGTCAGCTGTGTACCCGGCTCACCAATCGACTGCGCGGCGATCACACCAACCGCTTCTCCGGCATTGACCAGATGTCCACGCGCCAGATCGCGTCCATAGCAAAGGGCACATACTCCATGCCGCGACTTGCAGGTGAGCGGCGAGCGCACCTTGAGGGCATCGACACCCAGTTCATCAAGCTGTCCGAGCAACTGTTCGGTAAGCAGGGTGTTGCGTGGGATCGCGACCTCACCGGTATTCGGATGCAAGACGTCTTCCGCCGTTACTCGCCCCAGCACTCGCTCGCGCAGGGCCTCCACGACCTCACCACCTTCGACCAGGGCCATCATCGGTAGGCCATCCTCGGTGCCACAATCGTGCTCGACGACCACCAAATCTTGGGTCACATCGACCAAACGACGGGTCAGGTAGCCAGAATTAGCTGTCTTCAACGCCGTATCAGCAAGACCTTTGCGGGCGCCGTGGGTGGAGATGAAGTACTGCAATACGTTCAAGCCCTCACGGAAATTCGCGGTGATGGGAGTTTCGATGATGGAGCCATCGGGCTTGGCCATCAGCCCGCGCATACCAGCAAGTTGGCGCAACTGTGCGGCGGAACCACGCGCCCCGGAGTCGGCCATCATATAGATGGAGTTGAAGGAAACCTGCTCGGTCTCCTGGCCATCGGGCAGGGTGACCTTTTCCTTGCTCACCCGGTCCATCATTGCTTTGGCCACCTCGTCGGTCGCACGCGACCAGATGTCGACGACCTTGTTGTAGCGTTCGCCTTCAGTGACCAAGCCCGAAGTATACTGGTCCTGAATGGTCTTCACCTCGTCTTCCGAGCGCGCCAGAATGACGTCCTTTTCCGGCGGCGTAACCATGTCGCCTGCACCAAAGGAGATACCAGCACGGGTCGCCATGCGGTAGCCGGTATACATCAACTGATCAGCGAAAACCACAGTATCCTTGACGCCCAAGGTGCGGTAGCAGGTGTTGATCAATTCGGCGATGGCCTTCTTTTTCAGCACCCGATCAATGACGGAGAAGGATAACCCCTCGGGCAGGATATCGCTGAGCATGGCGCGGCCAACCGTAGTCTCAAAGCGCTCGCCGCGGAAACGCATGGTGATACGCGCATGCATACCGACTTCACCGTTTTCGTAGGCGCGCCGCACCTCCGCGCTATCCGCAAAGCGCATACCCTGACCCTTGGCGTCGAGACGCTCCTGGGTCATGTAGTAGAGGCCTAGCACAATGTCCTGCGACGGCACGATGATCGGGTCACCATTGGCCGGGCTGAGGATGTTGTTGGTGGACATCATCAGGGTACGCGCCTCAAGCTGTGCCTCGAGAGACAGCGGCACATGTACCGCCATCTGGTCACCGTCGAAGTCGGCGTTGTACGCAGCACAGACCAGCGGATGCAGCTGGATCGCCTTGCCCTCAATGAGCACTGGCTCAAAAGCCTGAATGCCAAGCCGGTGCAAGGTAGGCGCACGGTTGAGCATGACCGGATGTTCCCGGATCACCTCTTCGAGAATATCCCAAACCTCCGGTTTTTCCGACTCGACCAAGCGTTTTGCCGCCTTGATGGTAGTCGCCAGACCACGCTCTTCCAGCTTGTTAAAGATGTACGGTTTGAACAGCTCCAGTGCCATTTTTTTTGGCAGACCGCACTGATGCAGCCGGAGCTCTGGCCCGACGACAATCACCGAGCGGCCAGAGTAGTCGACGCGCTTGCCGAGCAAGTTCTGACGGAAGCGCCCTTGCTTGCCCTTGATCATGTCGGCGAGGGATTTGAGCGGACGCTTATTGGGACCGGCAATGGCACGTCCACGGCGGCCATTATCGAGCAGCGCGTCTACCGCTTCTTGCAGCATACGTTTTTCGTTGCGCACGATAATGTCGGGTGCCTTCAACTCAAGAAGCCGCTTGAG
This sequence comes from Acidithiobacillus sp. IBUN Pt1247-S3, assembly GCF_041146875.1. NCBI lineage: Bacteria > Pseudomonadati > Pseudomonadota > Acidithiobacillia > Acidithiobacillales > Acidithiobacillaceae > Acidithiobacillus > Acidithiobacillus sp. IBUN Pt1247-S3. The sequence goes on from NZ_JBFRXP010000010.1 coordinate 75,987, forward strand.
ACGGTTGTTACGGTTGATGACACGACGATAGAGGTCATTGAGGTCGGAAGTCGCGAAGCGTCCACCATCCAACGGCACCAACGGCCGCAGATCCGGCGGCAAAACCGGCAACACCTCGAGAATCATCCACTCGGGACGGTTACCAGAGGTAACGAACGACTCGAGGATCTTCAGTCGTTTGGCCAGCTTCTTGGTCTTGGTGTCAGAGTTACTGGCAAGCAGCTCTTCGCGAATCTGCTCAATCTCGCTCTCCAGCGGTATGCCTTTGAGTAGTTCGCGGATACCCTCCGCCCCCATCATCGCCTGGAATTGATCGCCATAGGCCTCGAGGGCATCGAGGTACTGGTCTTCACTAAGGATCTGGCCGCGCTGCAGATCACTGACGCCAAGATCAACATCAATCACCACATAGGCTTCAAAATAGAGCACACGCTCGATGTCGCGCAGGGGCATATCGAGGATCATGCCCATGCGACTGGGCAGGGACTTGAGGAACCAGATGTGTGCTACCGGGCTGGCCAATTCAATGTGCCCCATGCGCTCTCGCCGCACGCGCGCCTGGGTGACTTCCACGCCGCACTTCTCGCAGACAACGCCGCGGTGCTTGAGACGCTTGTACTTGCCACAAAGACATTCGTAATCTTTGATCGGCCCAAAGATCTTGGCGCAAAACAAGCCTTCACGTTCCGGCTTGAAGGTGCGATAGTTGATGGTTTCCGGCTTTTTTACCTCACCGTAGGACCAGGAGCGGATCTTATCTGGCGAAGCGATGCCAATACGGATGGCATCAAATTCTTCCTGCCGATCGTTTTGCTTGAAAAGCTTGAGGAGGTTATTCAAGTGACTCTTCCTTATCCGAAGCCTGCGGATACCTTAGACCGATTGTTCCAGTTCGATGTCGATGGACAGCGACCGCAGTTCCTTCAACAAGACGTTGAAAGACTCCGGCATTCCCGCGTCCATGCGGAAATCACCCTTGACGATGGATTCATACATTTTACTGCGCCCGGAGACGTCATCGGACTTGACCGTGAGCATCTCTTGCAGGGTATAGGCGGCACCATAGGCCTCCAAGGCCCAGACCTCCATTTCTCCGAAACGCTGACCACCAAACTGCGCTTTACCGCCCAACGGCTGCTGCGTAACCAAGCTGTAGGGTCCAGTGGAACGGGCGTGCATTTTGTCGTCGACCAAGTGGTGCAGTTTGAGCATATATAAGTAGCCCACCGTTACCGGACGATCGAAGGCCTCTCCACTACGCCCGTCGTAGAGGGTTACTTGACCACTACGGGGTAGCCCGGCCAGCTCCAGCATATCGCGAATATCTTCTTCGGCAGCGCCATCGAATACCGGCGTCGCCATAGGCACACCATTACGCAGGTTCTCCGCCAATGCCAGGACTTCGTCATCGCTCAGACTATCGATGTTCTCTATCTTGCCGGTGCGATTGTAGATCTCCGTCAGGAAGGCGCGCAGTTCCACCATCGCCCGCTGTTGCTCAAGCATCTCGCCAATGCGCCGCCCCAAACCCTTCGCCGCCCAACCCAAGTGGGTTTCGAGAATCTGCCCGACGTTCATACGCGAAGGTACGCCGAGCGGATTGAGCACGATGTCGACGGAGGTACCGTCGGCCAGGTAGGGCATGTCTTCCACTGGTACGATCTTGGAGACCACACCCTTGTTACCGTGACGACCGGCCATCTTGTCGCCGGGTTGTAACTGCCGCTTCACCGCCACGTGCACCTTGACCATTTTCAGCACACCCGGGCTGAGATCGTCACCCTGGGTAAGCTTCCGCCGCTTTTCCTCGAGCACCGCATCCAAACGCTCGCGCTGCTGCTCAAGCTGAGCGCGGATCTGCTCCAACGCTTCGTTGCTTTCCTCACTACGCAAACGGATGTCGAACCAGCGGTCCCGCGCCAATTCCTTGAGGTAGGTCTTGGTGATCTTGGCGCCCGCGGCCAGTCCTGCTGGACCGCCTTCTGCAACCTTGCCCATGAGCAGGCGTTCGATACGCTGATAGGTATCCGACTCGAAAATGCGGTACTCATCCTGCACGTCCTTGCGGATTTTCTTGAGCTGCTCTTCCTCGATCGCCTTGGCACGGGCGTCTTTCTCAATGCCGTCGCGGGTGAAGACCTGCACGTCGATCACCGTGCCATACATACCCGCTGGCATACGCAGGGAATTGTCCTTCACGTCGGAGGCCTTCTCGCCGAAGATGGCACGCAGCAATTTCTCCTCCGGGGTGAGCTGCGTTTCGCCCTTGGGCGTGACCTTGCCCACGAGAATATCGCCGGGCGCCAGTTCCGCACCGATCACGACAATACCGGACTCATCCAGATGCCGCAGGGCACCCTCAGAGACGTTGGGGATATCGCGAGTAATCTCTTCCGGCCCCAGCTTGGTATCCCGGGCATAGACCGGGAATTCCTCGATATGAATGGTGGTGTAACGATCTTCTGCCACCACGCGCTCGGAAATGAGGATGGAGTCCTCGAAGTTGTACCCGTTCCACGGCGTGAAGGCGACCAGGATATTCTGCCCCAGCGCCAATTCGCCCAATTCTGTGCTCGGGCCGTCGGCAAGGACGTCGCCACGCGCCACTTCATTGCCAACAGCCACAATCGGCTTCTGGTTAAGCGTAGTGTTCTGGTTGGAACGTGAGTACTTCACCAAATTGTAGATATCTACACCCGGTTCGCCTGGTTGTGTCTCGTCGTCATTGACGCGCACGACAATACGAGCGCCATCGACACTGTCAACTACACCACCACGGCGGGCAGTAATGGCCGCACCGGAGTCGATAGCCACGACTCTCTCCATCCCGGTGCCCACCATCGGCGCATCGGAGCGCACCGTCGGCACCGCCTGACGCTGCATGTTCGAGCCCATGAGGGCGCGGTTGGCATCGTCATGCTCGAGGAAGGGGATGAGGCTCGCAGCAACGGAAACGATCTGCCGCGGCGAGATATCCATGAGCTGCACCTGATCTGGCGCCACCAGCAAGGTTTCACCCTTGTGCCGACAGGAGACGAGCTCATCCAGCAGGTGATTGTCCGGCCCCAGAGGCGAGTTCGCCTGGGCAATCACATAATGCCCCTCGTCGATCGCGGAAAGATAGATCACCTCATCGGTGGCTTGGCTAGCGACCACCTTACGATAAGGGGTTTCCAGGAAACCATAGCCGTTGGTACGGGCAAAGCAGGCCAGGCTGTTGATCAAACCAATGTTTGGCCCTTCCGGCGTCTCAATCGGGCAGATACGTCCATAGTGGGTGGGATGAACGTCGCGCACCTCGAAACCGGCACGCTCACGCGTCAAACCACCGGGACCCAAGGCCGACACACGGCGCTTGTGCGTCACTTCGGACAAGGGATTGGTCTGGTCCATGAACTGCGAGAGCTGACTTGAGCCAAAAAACTCATTCACGACCGCGGCAATCGGCTTGGCATTAATGAGATCCTGCGGTGTTAGCCCCTCACTCTCGGCCAGGGCCAAGCGATCCTTGACCGCCCGTTCGACACGTACCAACCCCAAGCGGAACTGGTTTTCCATCAGTTCACCAACGGAACGCACGCGACGATTTCCCAGGTGATCAATGTCGTCAATCTCACCAATACCATTGCGCAGGTCCACCAGGACCTTCATCACCGCGATGATGTCCTCGTTGCTGAGTACGCCGGAACCAGTAATCTCTTCGCGACCCACACGGCGATTGAACTTCATCCGACCCACTTGCGACAGATCATAGCGATCAGCGCTGAAGAACAAGCCCTGGAACAGTGTCTGCGCCGAGTCCTTGGACGGTGGTTCGCCGGGGCGCATCAAACGATAGATCTCGATCTGCGCCTCGTGCGCATCACGCGCGGTGTCGATACGCAAAGTCTCGGAAATATAAGGCCCGCGGTCGACTTCGTTGATGAACAGGGTCTCAATGCGCAACGGCGCCAATTGCCGCAGTTTCTTCACCACCTCATCATCAATCAAGTCGTTAGCTTGCAAGATCAATTCGCCCGTGGCTTCATCCACCAGATCGCGGGCCAAGACCTTACCCAGCAAAAACGCCTCGGGAATTTCCACCTCAATCGACTCGCCGATTTCCTGCAGTTGGCGCACGTGCCGAGCGGTAATGCGCTTACCTTTGGCAACAATAATTTCGCCACTCTGCGGATGAGCGATGTCGAATACCGCGATATCACCCTGCACCCGACTGGGACGCAGTTGATAGAAGAGCTGCACGCCATCGACGCGAAATTCCTCAGTGTCGAAGAACATCCCGAGGATGTCCTCAGTTCCGTACCCCAGCGCCCGTAGCAGCGTCGTCGCCGGCAACTTGCGCCGCCGGTCGATACGCGCGTAGAGGTGATCCTTAGGATCGAATTCAAAGTCCAACCAGGAACCGCGGTAAGGAATGATGCGAGCATTAAAAAGCAACTTACCCGAGGAGTGCGTCTTGCCGGCATCATGGGCAAAGAACACGCCCGGGGAACGGTGCAACTGCGAGACAATCACACGCTCGGTGCCATTGATGATGAAGGAGCCATGCTCAGTCATCAGCGGCAGTTCGCCCATGTAGACGTCCTGCTCTTTTACGTCTTTGATCCGCTTAGCGCCGGTACTATCATCCTTTTCGTAGAGTGCGAGACGCAAACGCACACGCAGCCCCGCACAATAGGTGGCACCGCGCTGGTGACATTCCATCACATCAAAGACTGGGCGCTCCAATCGGTAGCTCACATAGTCCAGACGTGCGTTACCGGAATAGCTCTCCATTGGGAAGAGCGAGCGGAATACCGCCTCAAGGCCCGTATCGCTGCGCGCCGCAGCGGGAGTTTCAGCCTGGAGAAACTCGCGATAAGAATCCATCTGGGTTGCCAATAGGTAAGGCACCGGAAGGATACTTTGGCTATTACCAAAGTCTTTACGAATCCGTTTCTTTTCCGTAAAAGAGTAGGCCATGAGTGCTCCGCGCGATAATCGCTAGATTACGAACCAAAAAGACGGCATGCCGCCAATAATGAGGGGCTGGCGACCAATGGTCGCCAGCCATCTTGGGTATGAAGGGGAGATCTTACTTGATCTCGGCCTCGGCACCCGCTTCCACCAACTGCTTTTTGATGTCTTCCGCCTCGGCCTTGGCAATACCTTCCTTGACCGGTTTCGGCGCACCGTCCACCAGATCCTTGGCCTCTTTCAGGCCGAGACCGGTAATGGCACGCACCACCTTGATGGTGTTGACCTTGTTGGCCCCAGCGGAGGTCAGGATGACATCAAACTCCGTCTGCTCCTCGGCAGCGGCAGCACCCTCACCAGCGCCGCCAGCCGCCGCGCCAGGGGCAGCCACAGCAACCGCCGCAGCGGATACACCAAACTTCTCCTCCATATCCTTGATCAGCTCGGAGAGCTCGAGGACGGTCATGCCAGCAATGGCATCCAGGATTTCTGCTTTCGATAAAGCCATGATCTTGTTGCTCCTAAAAACGAATTAAGCTGCTTGATCGCGCACTGCAGCGAGGGTGCGGACGAAACGTCCGGGAACCTCGTTGAGGGTACGCACAAAGGTAGAGATGGGCGCCTGCATGGTTCCCATGAGCTTGGCCAGCAACTCCTCGCGCGAGGGCATCTTGCTGAGCTGCTGGAGCGCTTTCGCGTCCATGAGCTTGGCTCCCAGGGCACCGCCGGTGATGACAAGCTTGTCATTGCCTTTGGCAAAGTCACTCAGGACTTTGGCCACTGCCACCGGGTCTTCGCTGGCAGCGAAGACCAACGGCCCAGTCAACAACGGCTCCATCACCGCAAAGTCAGTCCCAGTCAGCACACGCTTGAGCAAGGTGTTTTTCACCACCTGCACATGCACCGACTGCTTGCGAGCCGCAACCCGTAGCGCCGTCATCTGAGCGACGCTCAGACCCCGGTATTCCGCTACGGCCATGGCTTGGGCATTGATCAACTTTGCTTGCAGGGCAGCAACTACCTGTTCTTTATCAGCGAGTTTCAGACCCACGTATTGCTACCTCCAGTTGGACAGAGGCGGCCAGAAAATCCTGGCGCGCCGTCGCCTACGCAGGGTGTGATTTTAAGGCCGAAGCCCCCTACGGTCTTTGAACGCCGGCTTGCGCCGACACACCCCACCGCGATGGTGGAATTCCTTACAGCCCGGCCGGATCCACGGCAACACCAGGACCCATGGTCGGATTGACACTGATCTTACGAATGTAAATACCCTTGCTCGTGGCTGGCTTAGCCTTCTTCACACTGTCGAGGAGCGCAAGAAAGTTGGCGTGCAGGTCTTCGACCGCAAAGGACGCCTTGCCAATGCTGCTGTGCACAATGCCACCCTTGTCAGCGCGATAGCGCACCTGACCACCCTTGGCATTTTGCACCGCAGTGCGCACATCTGCAGTCACCGTACCTACTTTCGGGTTGGGCATCAGACCACGCGGGCCCAACACCGGACCCAAGGCGCCAACTACGCGCATGGCGTCAGGTGTGGCGATGACCACGTCAAAATCCATCTGGCCGGCTTTTACTCGCTCGGCCAGATCTTCCATTCCGACGATGTCGGCACCGGCCTCTTTTGCCTCATTTGCCTTGTCACCAGTGGCAAACACGGCGACGCGCATGGTTTTACCGGTACCCTTGGGCAGAACCACCGCACCGCGAACCACCTGGTCTGACTTACGCGGATCAATACCGAGGCCGATAGCTACGTCCACGGACTCTGGGAATTTCGCCGTTGCCGTTTGTTTTACTAAGGCCAACGCCTCATCGAGGGCATAACGCTGATTCCGATCAATCAGGGCAAGCGCCGCAACCACACGCTTCGATTTCTGTGCCATGTCTTAGCCCTCCACCGTCAGACCCATACTACGGGCAGTACCACGAATGCTGCGCTTGGCAGATTCCATATCTTCCGTGTTCAGGTCGGGCAATTTGGTCTTGGCGATTTCTTCTACCTGCGCCTCGGTAACCTTGCCCACCTTGTTGGTATTTGGGCGCCCGCTGCCGGATTTCAGCCCCGCCGCCTTCAGCAGAAGAACCGGCGCAGGTGGCGTTTTGACGATAAAGCTGAAGCTCTTATCGGCAAAAACGGTAATGACTACCGGTAGCGGCAGGCCGGGCTCGATCCCTTGCGTTTGGGCGTTGAAGGCCTTGCAGAATTCCATGATGTTCAAACCACGCTGACCCAGTGCCGGACCAATTGGCGGGCTCGGGTTGGCTTGCGTCGCCTTCACTTGGAGCTTGATATAGCCCGTAATTTTCTTTGCCATTGAGACTCCTCGAGGTGCAAACGCCGTCAGGCTCCCTCAAATGATAAAATCAGATCTTTTCGACCTGACCAAAATCCAGCTCCACTGGAGTGGAACGTCCAAAAATAGTCACCGAGACGCGCAATTTGCTCTTCTCGAAATTGACTTCTTCGACCACACCATTGAAGTCCTTGAAAGGTCCTTCAACCACGCGGACTTGCTCGCCCGCCTCAAAGGTAAACTTGGGACGAGGCTTCTCCACACCTTCTTTGATGCGTTCAAGAATTGCATCGGCCTCTGCCTCAGTGAGTGGGTGCGGCTTACCGACACTGCCGCCCACAAACCCCGTCACCCGCGGCGTATTTTTGACCAGATGCCAGGTCTGATCGTTCATTTCCATTTGCACGAGCACATACCCCGGATAAAACATCCGTTGCGAAGTTGCTCGCTGGCCATTGCGCATTTCCACGACTTCTTCCACCGGGACGAGGATCTCACCAAAGAGATCCGCCAAACCCTCGCGCCGGGCGCGCTCGCGGATCTCTGCTTGCACCCGCTTTTCAAAACTGGAAAAGGCATGAACCACATACCAACGCATTGCCATGACTAGGCGCCTCCCAAGGCAAAACGGACGATGGCCAGCAAGGCTAGATCAACCAACCACAGAAACAAGGCGATGACGATGATCAGCGCAAGTATCACTGCAGTGCTGCGCAGTAGTTCTGGGCGGCTCGGCCACACCACCTTGCGCAGTTCCACATAGGACTCGCGAAAGAACTGCAACAGCGTCGACGCGCCCTCACTCCAGGCGAAGAAAGCCAAGGCAAGCAAGACGCCAACGATCAAAGCGATGCTGGGCACGTACGTGCCAAAACGAAGCGGGATCAGAAAATAGGCGAGCACCCCCAAGGCAGCAAAAAATGCCGCAACATAGAGTTTCACTTTTTCTGACATGAATGCCGCTTCCTAAAATATGGCAGGGCAGGAGGGGCTCGAACCCCCAACCTGCGGTTTTGGAGACCGCTGCTCTACCAGTTGAGCTACTGCCCTGCGGAAACATAGGGCGGCCACCGCGGCCGCCATCGCGAAGGTCTACCGGTAAGCAGACCCTGACTCTCGATAATTACTCGACGATCTTCGACACGACGCCGGCGCCGACGGTACGGCCACCTTCTCGTACCGCAAAACGCAAACCGTCTTCCATCGCGATCGGCGCAATCAAGGTCACCTTGAACTG
>NZ_JBFRXP010000010.1:84574-104300 GCF_041146875.1 Acidithiobacillus sp. IBUN Pt1247-S3
CTTCGTCAGCGCCGCCGTCAGCGTGGTCTTCCCGTGATCCACGTGACCAATCGTTCCCACGTTTACGTGCGGCTTCGTCCGCTCAAACTTTCCCTTGGACATTCAGAAGACCCTCTCCAATCAAAAACAAAAGCGACCTCAAAAAATGGAGCCCACAACCGGATTTGAACCGGTGACCTCTTCCTTACCAAGGAAGTGCTCTACCGACTGAGCTATGTGGGCCTAACTTGGAGCGGGTGATGGGAATCGAACCCACACCATCAGCTTGGAAGGCTGAGGTTCTACCATTGAACTACACCCGCACGACCGAAGCCGGCAAATCTTGGTGGAGGGGGGAGGATTCGAACCTCCGAAGGCAGAGCCGTCAGATTTACAGTCTGATCCCTTTGACCGCTCGGGAACCCCTCCAGCGGTAGCGGCGAATTATCACTTCGTCCCTAACCACTGTCAAGGCTTTTCGTCTCGGTAAGCGATCGGGTGCACAGGCATTTTCCAATAGTGCTTGCGCTGGCCGCGGCCGCGCAATCCGATCAAGCACGGCGCATGCGCCTTGACAGCGTTGTCGAATTACAACATCCTTCACGTTGTTGTAAAAATACCGCTGCCTTGATTACGGCGCGGCTCTAAATTTGGTATTGAGGAGGGTATTGCAATGTCGAACAATCTGCGTCTGACGCTGGCTGTCTCTTTGGCCGCGTTTGTCAGCTCTGGGATGGCCCTGGCCAGCACCAGTCCTTATGAGGGCTATGCGGTCACCGCGCAAGGTGCCCCCGTGGTAACCGCCAAAGGCCAGTGCGTGCGCGGCGGACGACCTGATTCCGAGGGGCCAGCCCCCGCGTACTGTGTTCCGCCCAAGAAGGTCGTCGCCGCTCCTGCACCCGCACCTGCTCCTGCCCCAGCGCCTATCGCGCCGGTTGAGCAAACCGTGTTGGTCAGCAAGCCGATCACGATCACGGGCATCAACTTCAAGTTCAACTCTTACAAGCTCCTTAGCCACGACATCAAGGTGTTGGACGAGGTGGCAGATTTCGCCAAGAACCATCCTGACGCGGTGCTGGATGTGAATGGCTACTGCAGTAAAGTAGGCACCTATGCCTATAATTTGAAGTTATCTAAGCAACGCGCCGGCAGTGTAGCGCAGTACTTGGAAAACCATGGGGTCAGCCGCACTCGCATGGTGCTCAAAGGTCATTCTTATAACGACCCGGTTGCTAGTAATGCCACGGCGCAGGGACGTTTCTTGAACCAGCGCGTCGAAATCAACAGCACGATCAAAGTGGAAAAAACAGTAACCAAGTAAGGTCAACCCCTTGCTTCATGAGGCCCCCCGCGGGGCCTTTTTTTCGTCCTATTCTGCGGCAGCCATGCTAGAATCGACACATGCGCCAATCTTATCTCCGTTCCCTTCGCATCTTCCAGATCACTCGCGTCCTAGTTCGCTACCGGCTGGACGAACTGCTCTACTACCTGCCCTTGCTCAAGCCGTATCAGGCAATTCTCAAGCTGAACCCCGGGCGTTGGGTCATGCCCAAACCCGAAGGAACTTTTGGTGCACGACTGCGCCTCGCCCTCGAGGCTCTGGGCCCAACCTTCGTTAAGCTTGGGCAGATGCTTTCCACTCGGCGCGACCTGTTGCCTGAGGAAATTACCCGCGAATTGGCAAAGCTGCAGGATGCTGTGCCGCCATTTCCATCTGTACAAGCACAGCAAATCATTGAGCACTCGCTGAAAAAGCCAGTTACAGAAGTCTTTGCTGAGATAGAAACAGAGCCGGCAGCCGCAGCATCCATTGCCCAAGTACATTTTGGCCGTTTGTATGACGGTCGCGAGGTGGCAATCAAGATTCGGCGTCCCGGCTTGCGCCGCATCATTGAACAAGATCTGGGGATTCTCGCTTGGTTGGCCGAGCTTGCCGAACGGTATTCCCAAGAAGGCAGGCGCTTGCGCGTGCGCGCAGTGGTTTCGGAATATGCCAAAACCTTGTGGGGCGAACTCGATTTCCTGCGCGAAGGCGCCAACGCCAGCCAATTACGGCGCAACTTCGCCAATGATCCAGACCTACTATACGTTCCGGAGGTGTTTTGGGATTTCTGCAGCGAAGAGGTTCTGGTGATGGAACGTATTCGCGGCATTCAAATTGGGCAACGTGATGCGCTGCGTGCAGCGGGCATTGATTTCGATCAGCTGTCGCGTCGCGCCGCCGAAATATTTTTTCGACAAGTCTTCCGGGACTCTTTTTTCCATGCGGACATGCACCCTGGAAACATCTTTATCGATCCCAGCAATGGCCGTTTTATCGCGGTCGATTTCGGCATCATGGGGAGTCTGGACGAAGCCAGTCAACATTATCTAGCCGAGAATATGGTCGCTTTTTTCGGTCGCGATTACCGGCGTGTGGCAGAGGCCCATATTGAGGCTGGTTGGGTGCCAGCAGATACCAACGTTCAAGATTTCGAAACAGCAATCCGTGCGATTGCGGAACCGGTCTTCCAAAAACCTTTGCACGAAATCTCCGTAGCACAACTGCTGTTGCGTTTATTTCAGACGACGCGACGCTTCCAGATGCAGACCCAGCCGCAGCTCCTACTCTTACAGAAGACCCTGGTCAATGTTGAAGGGATTGCGCGGGAATTCAACCCAACCCTCAACATCTGGGAGGTTGCAACGCCACTGCTGCGTGATTGGCTGAACCGTCAACGTGGCCCCCAGGCATGGTGGACACAAATTCGGCGCCATGCCCCGCAGTGGGGCTTGGTGCTGCCAGAACTACCCGAACTGGTCCATAGCCTTCTGCAACAAGCACAACGCGGGGAACTACAGGTGCCGGTGCGAAATGAGGAGCTGGAGGGCATACGGCGGGAGCTGCGCCGCGGCTTGCAGCGCCTTGCCCTGCTGACCAGTTCGGTGATCGTAGTCATGGGCCTGGCCTTGATCGCTGCTGTGGAAGGGGACCTTGGCACTTTCATTCTGGATATCCCGGTTTGGCTGTGGTTATTATGTCTACCGCCGACTGGCTGGGCATTGAGCCGTTGGTTTCAAGCGGTTTTTATCCGTTCCCATAACTAGGAGAGACAGACAACATGTGGATTATCTTTTCCCTGATTCTTGCCGCGTTGGCTGTAGTCTTCGCTGTACAGAACAACGCCATCAGCGTGGTTCACTTCTTCTCGTGGCAATTTCAGCAATCGGCTGGGGTGATTGTACTGATTGCCTTCGTCGCCGGCGCTTTCGCCAGTACGATTTTTTACTTGCCCATGCACTTGCGCAATCATTGGCGAATCCGAAAACACACCAAACACATCAGTGAGTTAGAGACCAAGCTTCTCGGAGAGCAAAACCGCAGGATGACCCTGGAGCAAGAGCTGCACAAAGGATCAGAGCAAAATGAGGGGGAATCCGAGAACTCCCCATCACACGAATTTTGATCGATTATGGGTTGACGTTGGTCTTGTCGGCAACCGGCTTCAAGTTTTTTTGCTGCCACTTCGCCAATACCGCAAGGTTGTCCTTGGCCTGAGGAATACCGTGTTCTGAAGCCATCCTCCACCAGTGGGCGGCCGTCTGAAAATCTTGTTTTACGCCGAGCCCTTGGTAGTAGAGGTTGCCCAGGTTGTATTGGGCGGAGGCCACGTTTTGCTCTGCAGCACGCTGCCACCAGTAGGCGGCTTGTGCATAATCTTGCTTCAGGCCCTGGCCAAAATAATATTGCATGCCAAGATTATATTCTGCCTTACCGTATCCATGGTCTGCAGCCTTCTGAAACCATTGCGCTGCCAATGCATAATTCTTTGGCACACCATCGCCCATTGCGCAGCGTGTACCGATGCTATTTTCCAATTTGGCAGTGGTTAAAACCGCAGGAGAAGTAGTAGCAGCATCCTCAAGAACAGTCTGTTGAGCTTCCCCCGCCCACGCGGACACGCAGAAGACGATGCTGGAAGCCAATACAGCGGAGACAACACTTTTCTGTGACTTCTTCATGATATCCTCAAAAGAAAACCCCGATAGTCAGAAGGTTACAATAAAAACCTCATGCATGGCTATAGGTAAAATGGCTTAGCTCTCGGTACTGGAAGAGCCCAGCTCCGCAACCCGCCAACGGCGAGCGAGCTGGTCTAAGACGCCATTAATGAAACGGTGCCCTTGCTCAGCACCGAAGGCTTTGTCGAGCTCAATGGCTTCATTGATGATTACTCGGTACGGCGTCTCGGGTAGAGAGTGTAATTCGCAAGCAGCAAGGCGCAAGATCGCGCGCTCGATCTCGTTGACCTCATCCTCCCAACGGCGATCGGTGATCGCTTCGACAATGGCAGGGTCGAGGCTATCAATCTGCCCACAGAGCGCTGCCCAAATCCGATCGAAGAACGCCACATCTGCCGCTTGTAAGCGTTCCGGATCTGCGTGAAATTGTTCGGCCAATTCTGCGCATGGAGTGGGGTTGAGCTGCCATTGGTACAGAGCCTGAACCAAGGCAACCCGGGCCAAACGCCGGCGGCTGGGGCTACGAGACTCGTTCACAGGTTTTTCAGCAGTTGAACCATTTCCATCGCTGTCATGGCCGCATCAAAGCCTTTGTTTCCGGCCTTGGTGCCCGCCCGCTCAATGGCTTGCTCGATGCTGTCCGTAGTAAGGATACCGAAGATCACTGGCACACCAGTGTCGAGGCCAACCTGCGCAATACCTTTGGCGGCCTCGCCGGCGACATAATCGAAATGTGGCGTGCCACCACGGATCACGGCGCCAAGACAAAGGACGGCAGAGTATTTACCGGAGCGCGCGAGTTTCTGTGCCAGCAGAGGGATTTCATAAGCTCCCGGGCTGTAGATCACCTGAATCTGCTCTTCTTTTGCCCCGTGGCGCTTGAGACCATCGATCGCGCCCTGCTCTAATTGCTGGGTAATAAAGCTGTTGAAACGCGCCACCAACAAGGCATAGCGCTCGCCAGCGCCAACCTGCAAATTACCTTCAAACCGCTCGATCATAGGTATTTTCCTGTTTCGAGAAATGGAAGTTGACCAACGATTTCGAGGCCGAAACCGCCAATACCGCGATACTGAAACTGACTGTCACTGAGCACTCGCGCCTGATGCACACCAAGGTCGGTGAGCATTTGCGCGCCCACGCCGAAGGTGCGCAGGATACGACCCGAGTCACCACTCTGGCCCGGGCCCTTTGGCCGCGACGGGAGATCAGCAATCTGCGTCCGCAAAGTGTCTGCATCGTCGGCATGTTGCAAATACACCAATACGCCGACCTCCTCTTGCGCCAAGCGTGCCAGGGCATGGGCCACCGGCCCTTGATCCCCCAAAAAAAGATCCGTCAGCGTTTTGCCGACCTGTACCCGCACCAGCACGGGCTCTTTACTGTCTTCCGGCTTCCCTTTAACGAGGGCGAAGTGTGTCTCACCCGAGATCCAGTCGCGATATAGGTGCAGCGTGAATTCACCCCAGGGGCTCTGCCAGGGGCCACTGCCTTCGCGTCGCACAATACGCTCTCGCTCCAGACGATAGCGAATCAGATCGGCGATAGTCCCCAGCTTTAATCCATGTCGGGCGGCGTAGGGCAGGAGGTCAGGTAGGCGCGCCATTTCGCCATTTTCATTGAGAATTTCGCAGATGACACCGGCTGGCTTGCAGCCCGCCAGTCGGGCCAGATCGATGGCCGCCTCCGTATGGCCGGCGCGCACCAGCACACCACCCGGCTGCGCGGCCAGAGGGAAGATATGCCCCGGCATGACAATGTCCTGGGGACCGGCAGCATCGGCAATGGCCGCCTGAATGGTGGTAGCGCGGTCAGCGGCGGATATGCCCGTAGTGACCCCCCGCGCCGCTTCAATGGAGACGGTAAAAGCCGTACCCAGTTGCGCAGTATTGTGACGCACCATTTGCGGAATCTGCAGTTGCTCGCAACGCTCCTGGGTCAGAGGCAAACAGACGAGCCCGCGTGCTTCGCGCACCATGAAGTTGATGGCATCCGGGGTGGCATGCTCGGCCGCCAGAATCAAATCGCCTTCGTTTTCTCGGTCTTCATCATCCATGAGGATGACCATTTTGCCCGTAGCAATGTCTGCCAGAATCTCTTCCGTAGGGCTGATTCGGCTTTTCGTCATCAACTGTATCCTTTTGCTGCCAGGCTTGCGGCGTCGAGACACGATTCTACCGCGCTTTCCCCTCGGTCGACCATGAGGCGCTCCAAGTAGCGAGCGAGCAGGTCAACTTCAAGATTCAAGCGCTGACCCGGCTTCCAGGATTGCGCCGTCGTTTGCGCCAAACTATGGGGGATAAGGTTGAGAGAAAAGCCGTCTGAGTACAAGGCATTAACCGTAAGGCTGATGCCGTCTACACAGATGCTCCCCTTGGCTGCAATGTAGCGGCGCAACTCCTGCGGTACCTGCACACGATACACCTGAGAGCGGCCAGAGCTCTGCGCGCCGAGCAGAATGCCGACGCCATCGACGTGACCGGCAACCAAATGTCCGCCCAGGCGATCAGCAAGGCGCAAGGCCTTTTCCAGATTCACCTCGGCACCTGGCGCCAGGTCGCCCAGGATGCTGCGCTCCAGAGTCTCCAAGGAGACGTCGACGGCGAAGCGGTCTTGATCCAAGGAAACCACCGTAAGACAGACGCCGGACACTGCAATGCTGTCACCCAACTGCACATCGCTTAGGTCGAGGGCACCAGCAGCAACCCAGAAGCGCTGGTCTCCTCCCAAGCGCTGACGCTGCCGCAGCGTACCTACGGCCTGAATAATTCCGGTAAACATCAGGCATCCTCCCGACAGAGATAGCGGAGCTTTACGTCTTGCCCCAGAACCTGGCTTTCCCGCAGGCGCCAGCGCGGAGCTTGACCGAGCTGCAGGTACGGCCCTACCGAAGCAAAGGCACGGGCGTCTTGTCCCAGCAGTAACGGCGCAAAATACAATAGGTATTCGTCAACCAAGCCAGCACCGAGAAGGCTGCTGGCGAGACGCCCACCGGCCTCCACAAACACTTCGTTGATTTCTTCTTGGGCGAGAAATTGCATCAGCGCTAAAAAATCGACCCCCACACCCGAGCTTGCCGGTGGTAGTGGAACGAGACGCGCACCGACAGCAGAGAGTGCGTGACCAGCCTCCGCCTCCAGATCGTCGCGGTGCACAATCCAGGTGGCGCCAGGGCTGCGCAACACTGCCGCTGTGGAGGGAGTGCGGAGTCGTCCGTCGAGGATGATTTTGATCGGATGGCGCAACAAATCTTCGTTCAGCCGTGGGGCAAAACGCGGATCGTCGGCCAATATCGTGCCCACTCCCGCCAGGATAGCACTAGCCTGCGCGCGTTCCTTTTGTACGTCCTCACGGGCAAGCTCGCCGGTTAACCACTGACTCTGGCCATTGGCCAGCGCCACCTTTCCATCCAGGCTGCTGGCCTGCTTTACCCGCATCCAGGGGCGCCCGCGACGCATACGCTGCACAAAACCGCGATTGAGCCAGATCGCCTCTTCTTCCAGACATGGCACGTCCACAACAATGCCCGCCGCGCGCAGGCGCTCGATTCCTTTACCGGCCACCAGGGGATTGGGATCGACCATCGCCACAACAACACGCGTGACCCCAGCGGCAATGACTGCGTCACTGCAAGGAGGGGTACGACCTTGGTGCGCACAGGGTTCGAGCGTGACATAGAGGGTTGCGCCACGTGCCAGCTCTCCTGCCTCACCCAGAGCGAACACCTCTGCATGCGGGCCTCCAGCCTGCAGGTGCGCGCCCCGCCCCTGGATTTCACCATCGCGCACGAGCAAGGCACCGACCCGCGGATTGGGATGGGTGCTGTAGAGGCCGAACTGTGACAGCTCCAAGGCCTGGCGCATGTACTGGATATCGGATTGATCAACGCTCATCATTGGGTGACTCAATAGCCTGATCTGGGTCGAGCAGGGCCTGAATTTCGCTATTGAAGGCGTGCAGATCATCAAAACGCCGATATACCGAGGCAAAGCGCACATAGGCCACCGGATCGAGCTCGCGTAATGCTGCCATGACCAAATCGCCGATGCGGCGCGCGGAGATTTCCCGTTCGGAATGGCTGCGAATTTGCTTTTCAATCTTGCGCAAGGCGAGGTCGATTTGCGCCGTAGACACCGGGCGCTTGCTCAGCGCCCGCCGCAGCCCGGCAAGGAGTTTTTCCTGTCGATAAGGTTCCCGTCGCCCATCCGCCTTGACCACCATTGGGAACGCCAAATCCGCGCGCTCATAAGTAGTGAAGCGCTGATTACAGGCGGGGCATTCCCGGCGGCGCCTTACCGACTCGCCATCATCGGCGATGCGAGAATCGACGACACGGGTATCGTCATGGGCGCAAAAGGGACAGTGCACCGTTAGCCATAAACCGGGAAACGCCGGCAAAGTTCAAGGATACGGCCCCGCGCATTTTGCAGGATTGCCTGATCTTGATGAGCATCAAGGACGTCGGCAATGGCAACTCCCAGAATTTCCATTTCTGCTTCGGCAAAGCCGCGGGTGGTAGCGGCCGGGGTACCAATACGGATACCGCTGGTGACTGCTGGCGGACGAGCGTCGAAAGGCACGGCATTTTTATTGACCGTGATGTTAGCATGCCCCAAGGCCTCTTCCGCCTCTTTGCCGGTCACATTTTCCCCCAAGTCCAAGAGAAAGAGATGATTGTCGGTACCACCAGAAACCGCCTGATAGCCGCGCCCGGCCAAGACTGCAGACAGCTTTTGCGCATTGCGGATCACCTGGGCCTGATAAGTTTTGAATTCCGGTTGCAAAGCCTCTTGAAACGCCACCGCCTTACCAGCAATGACATGCATCAGCGGGCCACCCTGAATCCCCGGGAAAATCAGCGAATTGACCTTTTTCGCATACTCTTCACGGCAGAGAATTAGGCCGCCACGTGGACCACGCAGGGTCTTGTGTGTAGTGGTAGTAACAAAATCTGCGTGCGGCACTGGGCTCGGATGATGGCCGGCAGCTACGAGCCCAGCAATGTGTGCCATATCCACCAAAAGATAGGCACCAATACTGCGCGCGATTTCACCAATGCGCGCAAAATCGATGATGCGCGAATAGGCACTAGCCCCGGCGACGATCATTTTTGGCCGTTCTTGCTCGGCCTGCGCCGCCATGGCGTCGTAATCGATACGCCCATCCTCACGACGCACTCCGTAAGCGACAACGTCGAAGATCTTGCCAGACAGATTCACCTTGGCACCGTGGGTCAGGTGACCACCGTGGGCGAGGCTCATGCCCATAATCTTGTCGCCCGGTTTGAGTACCGAAAAATAGACGGCCTGATTGGCCTGGGAGCCCGAGTGCGGCTGCACGTTGGCATGCTCGGCGCCAAACAACTGCTTGGCCCGATCAATGGCAAGCTGCTCAACGACATCGACATACTCACAGCCGCCGTAATATCGCTTACCCGGATAACCCTCAGCATATTTATTAGTGAGCACTGAACCCTGCGCCGCCATCACCATCGGGCTCGTGTAGTTCTCCGAGGCAATCAGTTCGACATGGTCTTCTTGCCGAACGCGTTCGTGCTCCATGGCTTGCGCCAAAGCGGGGTCGAAATCGGCAATGTGTTGGGAAGAAAACATGAGGGCTCCTGGGTCTAGAATTTTTCCTGGCCGAACAGTAGCAAGGCTAGCCTGCCATGCTCAAGCGCAAAATCTGCGGCCAACTGATGAAGAAGATTCAACTCGTCCGCACCTTCTGCGGCTGCAGTACTGGAAGCGGTACCGACTTGCCTTCGCGCTTGCGCCGCGGCCGTTGTTTATTGGCGAAGATGTCTTCGTACGCGACATGGACGATGGGCGGCCCGAGCACCCAAACGAAGAGCGCCAGCCACACCTGCGCTGGTAACGGCAAAATGACACTGGCGATGAGAAGAATCGCCCACAACGCAATCAGCGGATCACGCAATTCTTGGCGAAACAGGAGAGCCAGGGTAGTTTCCACTTCCGCCTCGATCCAACCATGTCCCTTGTGCAATGCCAGCGCAACGCCGAAAAATGCCGGGGAAAACCAGAAGTAGGGCATCATGGAGAGGTCCGTCAGACGCTCACTGAAGCCCATCCACCAGCCCCAAAATCCGGGTGCCTGGCCAACCTGCCAATTTCCTTGCACGCCGCCAAGCAGCTCACCAAGGATCACCGTTTCGCGGCCAAACTCGAAAAGCAGGCCAAACAAGGTCAGAATCATTCCCCAGAGGATCGCCACACCAACGGCGTGCCGCAATTGTGGCCAATCATATTGTTGCCCATCACAGCGCCCAGCAAGGTACAGACCCGCGAGAAGACCCAAGGGGGCAAGGCCGTACATAAGCCAAAACGGCAGAGGGATGGCAGTGAGCACTAGGGGTAGCAGGAGGAAACGCGCCCAGCGTCCGGGGTGATCGCGCACAATCTCGGCACCACCGCGTACCCAGCTTTCCATCCGCTGTAGCCACTGTTTGGCCAAAGTCGCTCCTCCGCACAAATCCTATTTTGACATTCTAGTGAAGGCAGGCTACAAACTCAAAGAACTTTACGATCTTGAGAAATCATCGGTGCAAGAACTTCCAGCCTTTCGCGAACAGGTACGCCGTGCCCACGCGCGACTTATTCTTCAGGTCGTATCTGCCTGTCAAAACCCCGATCACCGGTCGGCACTGCGCGAGAGTTTGCGTGTGGCCAGTGCCAACGGCTGGGAGTCTCTGGTCGAACGCCTGGAACGGATTTTAGCTGGCGAACGAGATGAAACCCTTTTGCTCGGACTAGATGACGAGGATCACGTTGTCGTTGCGAGTGTGCTTCGGGGTCTACAAGACCCAAGCTCTCTCCCGTCGACCGAAAACCAAGCGGATCCCAGCTTTGCCGCACCGGGCATTGCCGGGGTCGTCATCGCTGCCCAGCGCGGCGATACCCAGGCCCTGCAATGGCTTGGGCAAATGGCCAGCCAAATGCAGCGGGCGGGAGGCGAAATGGCACGACTCGGCGCCTGCCTGGGCCCATTGTCACAAGGAAAAACGGATGTCGAGCGGTTAAGCAAAGGCCTTGGGGCGAGTACCCGCAGCCTGCTGCGACAAATCGTCGATGAAATGCACAAACTGCAAGCGCAGTAACCGGCTTGAGCGCAGCCATCATCCCCCCTACCATGTTCAAAAGCCTTATCACAGGAGTGCAGTAGATGGCGTCTGGTGCGCACGTTATTGAGGTAAATCTCGGTAACTTTACCGAGGTAGTAGATACAGAGTCTTTCCAGCGCCCCGTGTTGGTCGACTTCTGGGCGCCCTGGTGCGGGCCCTGTCGTGCCCTTGGACCCGTTTTGGAGCGGCTTGCCGAAGAAATGCAGGGCGCATTCCTACTCGCGAAAATCAACTCCGACGAAAACCCAGAGCTCTCCCGCCAGTATTCTGTGCGCGGTATCCCAGCGGTAAAGGCCTTTCGCGAAGGACGCGTGATAGACGAATTTACCGGCGCCTTACCAGAGCCTGCCATTCGCCAGTTTCTCGAAAAGATTTTACCCAAGGTGGGCGACGAGCAGCGTAAAGCCGGCCTAGAGGCTCTGGCATGCGGCGATACTGCGGCGGCGGAACAATCCTTTCGCGCTGCCCTTGCGCAAGACCCACGCAACGATGCGGCCCGCCTGGAACTCGCACGCCTATTGATCGGCCGCGGTGACAATACGGCGGCAGAGGCGGAAATTGCGGCCCTGAGCCCCGCCTCTCAGGCCAGCGAGAGTGTGGAAGCACTGCGGGCGCTGGTGGAATTTTCGGCCGCCCTACACGATGCGCCGCCGGGCGAAGAAATTGCGCGCCGTCTACGCGAAAGTAGCGGCGAGGAGCAGGCGAAATCCATGTACCAGCATGCCTTGCGCGAACTTTTGCAGGGACATGAGCAAGCCGCACTCGATCAGTTCATCGAGATGGTGCAGCGGCATCGGAAATATGGTGATGACCTCGCACGCAAGACTCTACTGAAAATTTTCCTGCTCCTCGGCAAGGAGCATCCGCTGGTCAACGAGTATCGCAGCAAATTAGCGCGGGCGCTGCATTGAGCGAGCCTGTGTTTCTGGCGGAGCGCTATCCGTCCCAGCCCTAGCGGGCATTGAAATTGAAGGAGTATGACTTGATGGCTGGCCCCATTTCCACCCTCCGTTTACCTCGGCGTCGCGCACTACTGACTGCGACAACCCTAGTCCTGCTCGCGTCCGGCTGTGCCCAAGGGCAGGTGAGCGCGCCAATAAAAACCGCAACGCCAGCCCCAGTCGCCGCTGTCACGCAAAGTGCGCCGTTGCAGCCCCTGGTTGCTCTGCCCGATTTTACGCCACTCATCGAGCGCTATGGTCCAGCGGTGGTCAATATCAGCACCACATCCGAGCAGAATATCCCGGGCGCTGGCAACCCCTTTCCGCCCGACTCGCCATTCTATCGTTTTTTTGAGCATTTTGGCGCACCCAATGGGCAAGGCAACAAGCCGCCGCAGGAGAAGGTCGAGTCTTTAGGCTCCGGCTTCATTATGAGTAGCGATGGTTATATCGTCACCGCCGCCCATGTAGTGCGCCATGCCAAGCACATCATCGTCACCCTAGCCGATCACCACGCCTATCCAGCCAAACTCGTTGGACTCTCCGTGCGCTATGATACAGCGCTATTGAAGATCGACGCGAAGAACCTGCCCACTGCTCCCATCGGCAACTCCAGCGATCTCAAGGTCGGCCAATGGGTGCTAGCCGTGGGTACGCCGTTCGGCTTTTCCAATTCCGTTACCCAGGGCGTCGTTAGCGCCCTCGATCGGCCGCTGCCCGACGATGAGTACATTCCCTTCATCCAAAGCGACGTACCAATCAATCCCGGCAACTCCGGTGGTCCGCTCTTCAATATGTATGGCCAGGTCGTTGGCATCAACGATCAAATCTACACCAACAACGGCGGCTACATGGGCCTGTCTTTTTCCATCCCCATCAATACCGTGATGTCGGTAGTGGATGACCTGAAGGCCCACCGTGCTATCCAGTTTGGTTATCTCGGTGTTGAGGTTCAGAGCGTAACACCGGACATGGCTGAGGCCTTACACCTGAGTGAACCGGTGGGCGCCCTAGTGGCTTCGATTCAGGCCGATAGTCCTGCGGCACGCGCCGGTTTGCATCCTGGCGATGTTATCGTCACCTTCGCCGGTAAGCCGGTCTACAGCGTCGGGCAACTGCCCTTACTGGTCGGCACCAAGAAGCCCGGAACACAGGTAGAGATTGGGGTTCTGCGCGATGGAAAAGCGCTAAGCCTGCCGATCACCGTTGGCACCTTGCCTAGCCCGCAAAAAAGTGCCGAGATGGAAAGCAGCCCCACAGCGATCGCCAACGTACTCAAAATCCCGCGCTTAGGGATCTCCGCAAGGCCACTCTCCGCCAAGCTGATGCAAGAACTGGGGATTGATCAGGGGGTAGAAGTGGTGGACGTGCACCAGGGCGCCGCGGCCGAAGCTGGTGTGCAACCGGGCATGATCATCGAACAGCTCGACCAAAAGACCGTGCGGAGTCCGCAGCAACTGCAGCGCCTGGTCGCTGGCATCCCGGCAGACAAACCCATCCCAGCACTGATCCGCCAGGGCAAATCGAGCATCTTCATTGTCCTGCGCCTTCCCAAATAGGTAGGGTTCTTGCACTTAGCCGCGCGGATGATGCGCGGCGTGCAGGGCTTGCAAACGCGCTTGCGCGATATGGGTGTAAATTTCTGTCGTGCTGAGCTGGGCGTGCCCGAGCATCAGTTGCACGCTGCGTAGGTCGGCGCCATGGTCGAGCAGATGGGTGGCAAAGGCGTGGCGCAGGCTGTGGGGAGAAAGCTGGCATTGGATGCCGGCGAGCTCCCCGTAGTGCCGTATGAGCTGCCAAAAGCGCTGGCGAGTCATAGGCTTGGCGCGTTGACTCAAAAACACAGCAGCCTGCGCTTGGTCCCGTATCAGTACCCCGCGCGCCTGCCGCAAATAGACGCCAAGCAAATCCTGGGCGCGCGCACCAATGGGAACGAGACGCTCTTTCCGCCCCTTGCCGAAGGTCTTCAACACCCCAGCGGGCAGATCTACCTGGGACAGTTGTAAACCCACGAGTTCGGATACCCGCAATCCAGTGGCGTATAACAGTTCGAGCATGGCCGCGTCACGCAGGCCCATCGGCAGCGTTTGATCCGGCGCGGAGAGTAGCGCCTCGACTTCCGACTCTGTCGGTACATCCGGCAAATGACGTCCCAGGCGTGGCGAACTGAGATCCCGACTAGGATCGTGTTGTATCCAACCCTCGCGCAGGGCATGTGCGTAAAAGCCGCGCAGGCTAGAAAGCTGTCGCCGTGTGCTGCGCAGGGCTGCACCCGCCGCTAGGCGCGCCGCAAGGAAACTCGCCAGATCGGCATTATCCGCTTGGCGCAAGCGCAAGTCGCGCGTCTGCAGATACAGCCGCAAGCTGTCGAGATCCTGGGCATAGGCGCGCAGGGTGAGGGCACTCAGGTTTTTCTCCAACCAGAGCGCATCAAGAAAGTGATCTATGTCGGCATCCAGGCTCGGTAGGCGGCTCTTAGGCGCGCGCATATTCGACGCCCTCGTGGCGGAGGAGGAGATCTTTGTAAGCGATCTCCGCTCCCTCCCGCTTACCAGAATAACCACCGAGACCATGTTTGGCGAGCACCCGATGGCAAGGAATGAGGATAGCGATCGGGTTGCGTCGACATGCCTGCCCCACGGCACGCGGCGCGTTGTGCAGGACACTGGCAAGTTCGCCATAGCTGCGCACCCTGCCCAAGGGAATTTTCTGTAACGCGTTCCAGACACACCGCTGAAATGGGGTCCCCGACGCGCGCATGGGGAGCCGCCGACGCAACCGCTCATACGCGACAAAGTCCGCTGCCGCGTAGGCCGCCAGGGTTTGTGCAAGTGGATGGCAGGAATCCAGGTAGGGCAGGTCTTCTGCTTGGCCCAACAGCGGATGGAGCCCGACCAGCGTGGTACCGAAAAATTCCAGAGATACCGTGCCGATCGGCTCCACCGTGTAGAGCCAATGGCTCCCTACTACTCCGGGTAGAGACGCAGGAAGACTAGGGGATGAATCCATAACAGGGGTCCAGCGAGTTCCTGGGTCGCCGCTTGCGTCTCTTGCCAGTGTGCCCAAAACAATGCAGAGGGGTCATGAGACGCGATTAAATGCTGTTCCGCCCGCCGCTGATACCAAGAGCGCAGGGCGTCCGCACCGAGAGCCTGTACTTGCAATACGCGCTGCCAATCCTCGCCGTAGGTCTGCGGCGTAACCTCCTCGGAAAGGGCGTGACGGAAGGCCGCGAGTTCTGTGTATCCGGGCCAGTTCTGCTGTGCCTCCCAGCCGGCAAAGCGAAACAGATCAGCGGCAGCACTGAACAAGATACGCCGGCAACGCCGCAAACTGCGGTGCGGCATTTGCAAGACTGCCGCCAACCACAAGTAGATCTCCCCCAGTGCAATCAGTTGTGAGCCATCAGGATATTCCAGAATCATCAAACCTAAAGCCAGAAAGAGCTGGCGCAGGGCGGCGATGGGCTGGTCCCCCATACCGCGCAGATGTTCCATATAAGCGCTGAGGTCGCGCTCACGCAAGCTCTGTAATAGCGCTTTCCCGCTATCCAAGCGGCGCTCGGCCCGCCCTTCGGGCACCACTACGGCGCAAGCCTCGGCAAGGCTCCAGTGTTGCTGCAAAGCGGCCATGGTTAGCGGTACGAAGTCTTCCGCAGGCATGATCGCGGCGAGTTGTGCCCAGGCATGCAAAAGACTGCTGCGAAACCCGTGGGCATAGCCGTCTTCTGCCACCCGCAGACGTAACCGATCGATAATCAGATGTCGTGCCTTGGCATCCTCTGCCATGCTCCGCAACAGGGGCAACAGACGCCGTATATCCTGTTTTTCGATGGCCTCGGCAAAGATATCGAGTTCCATATCGATGGGCAGGGGTGTATCGGGGACGACCCGTAACCAGGCAGCCGGGACCGGATCCACCGTCTCCGCCGCGGGAAATGTGGAGGCCACCAGATGTCCGGGTAGAGCGCCAGCGGCAATGGTAAAGCTGAGGTGGGCCAACCAGCAGCGACTGGAATACAAATCGACCTGCCCCTGAGACAGGGACAGGCCTTCACGCAGGTAAAGCGACTGCAGGGACAAACGCGAGTTTGCGTCCGCCCAGATGCGGTCTTGCTCCGGCGCCGCAGCCATCCGCCATTGCGTGAGCAAGGCGGCAGACTGCCCTTCGCTCATCAGCCGAGCTTTTCGCGAATGCGCGCAGCCTTACCGGAGAGTTCGCGCAGGTAGTAGAGCTTGGCGCGACGTACATCACCGCGACGCTTCACTTCCACCTTGGCGACCAGGGGCGAATGCATGGGAAAGACGCGCTCCACGCCCTCGCCACTGGAGATTTTGCGCACCGTGAAAGAGGAATGGGCACCCCGGTTGCGCCGCGCGATGCACAGGCCTTCAAAAACCTGGACACGCTCACGTTCCCCTTCCTTCACCCGTACATGCACCGCCACGGTATCGCCGGCAATGAACTCGGGAATCTCGTTCTTTGCCTCTGCCAGATTAATCTCATCAATAATATTCACAGCCCTTCTCCTTACACCCTGCCACTTTCGTCCGCGCTCTCTGCTTCCTGCAGACAGCGTATATCTTCTGCCGACAACTGACGCCTCACCCAGAGATCCGGGCGCCGCGTCTTGGTCCGCAACAAGGACTGCCCGCGTCGCCAACGCGCAATGCGCGCGTGATCACCCGACAACAATACCTCTGGCACCTTCGCCCCGCCCCAGTGCTCGGGTCGGGTATAGTGCTGGCAATCCAGCAAATCTGCCGCAGCAAAACTATCTTCCTGCGCCGACGCCTCGTGTCCAAGAAAACCCGGCAGGAGGCGCGCCGTTGCCTCCATCAGCACCAGGGCGGGCAGTTCGCCGCCAGCGAGAACGTAATCGCCCAGCGACCACTCTTCATCAACCTGCGCCATGACCCGCTCGTCGATGCCCTCATAGCGCCCGGCGAGGAGGATCATGCCCGCGCGGGTACTGAAGCGCTGACAATCCTCTTGCCGCAAGGGCCTGCCCTGGGGCGAGAGGTACGCCACCGGCGCCTCCGGGTTTTGCCCACGTGCCGCGGCGATCGCAGCCAGCAGCGGCGGTGCCATCATCAACATACCCGGCCCGCCACCGAACGGTCGATCATCTACCCGCTGATGCGGCAAGGTGCTGAAATCCCGCGGATTCCAGACCTTGAGTTCGAGCAGGCCGCGCTGCCAACCGCGGGCCAAAATACCGGCCTGAAAATAGCCCTCAATCAGTTCCGGAAAAATGCTGATGACGTCAAAACGCATCACCAGTCTTTTTCCCAGTCGACCACCATGCGCCGCTGGTCAACATCTACCCGCACATCCGTAGTCCACGGAATCAGGATTTCAGCGCCTTGCTCGTCCTGCACCACGAGTACATCGTTAGCGCCAGTCTCCAGCAAATTTTTCACCTGACCCAAACGCTGAGCATGGTGGTTACATACCTCCATGCCAATCAGGTCACGCCAGTAATACTCACCTTTCGGCAGACAGGGCAAATCCGCAGCAGGAACGGCAATCTCTTGCCCAATCAATGCCCGCGCGACTTCGCGATCTTCCACCCCGTGCAACTGCGCGACTACTGCACCCGCTTGCACACCACCGGATAACACGGTAACTGGCCGGTGTTCTGCACCCAGATACCAAAGCGGATGAGCAAGGATGCCGTCACGCTCTTCGGTATAGGAAAAGACCTTGACTGCCCCGCGGACGCCGTAGAGGCCAGAAATCCGCCCCAACGGCACCCATTCTCCGGTTTCAGGCGGCGCTGACACCCGTCTTGCTCACGCCCTCGGCCTTGAGGAAACGCGCCACGGTATCCGAGGGCTGCGCCCCCTGAGATAACCAATACGCGGCGCGCTCTTTGTCCAGCCGCAGTTCCGATGGGTTACTGACCGGGTTGTAGAAACCCAGACGCTCAATGAAGCGTCCGTCACGCCGCGCCCGACTGTCCGCTACCACAATGTGATAGAAGGGCCGCTTCTTGGCGCCACCCCGAGCCATCCGAATCACTACCATATCCGATCCTCACAAAAGTACAGCGCCGCAACGGGCGCGGCGGGAAAGGCGCGAATCATAACCAAAAATTCCGTTTATTGAAAGGGCAATCCACCCTTCATCAGATTGCGCGGATTCATTCCCAGCAAACGGCTCAAGCCTTTGCCGCCCTTGCCCATTTTTTTGAACATCTTTTGCATCATCTCGAACTGCTTGAGTAGTTTGTTGACCTCGGCGACGCTGGTGCCGGAACCAGCAGCAATGCGCCGGCGGCGAGAGGCCTTGATGATGTCTGGGTGACGGCGCTCTTCCATGGTCATGGAATTAATGATCGCCTCGAGGCGGCGCATGGGCTTTTTATCTTGTAAGGCGTCCTGCGCCTCACTGGGCAGATCATTCATCCCTGGTAGTTTATCAATGATGCTGGTAAGCCCACCCATGCGCTCCACCTGGCGCAATTGCTCGCGGAAATCTTCGAGGTCGAATCCTTTCCCTTTGCGCAGCTTGTCGGTCATGCGCTGCGCTTGCTCAATATCCACATCCTGCTGAACTTGCTCGACCAGACTGACGATGTCGCCCATGCCGAGAATACGCGATGCCATGCGCTCCGGGTGGAAGGCCTCCAAGCCCTTGCGCACCTTTTCGCCCACCCCAAGGAACTTGACGGGCTTGCCGGTAATGGCACGAATGGAGAGGGCCGCGCCACCGCGCGCATCACCATCGGCCTTGGTCAGGATCACGCCGGTGAGGGGCAAGGCAGTATCAAAGGCTTTGGCGGTGTTGACCGCATCCTGACCGGTCATGGCGTCAACGACAAAGAGCAGCTCCGTCGGCTGCACTATCGCCGTGAGCTCTTTGGCCTCGCTCATCATTTCTTCATCAACATGCAAGCGTCCGGCAGTATCGACAATGAGCACGTCGTAGATCTGCTTGCGCGCTGCATCCAAGGCATCGCGAGCAATTTTTACTGGTGCCTGACTGGGATGGCTCGGGAAGACCGCGACCTCGATGTCGCGCCCGAGACTGGCCAATTGCTCCATAGCCGCCGGTCGGTAGACGTCGGTGCTGACCAAGAGCACGCGTTTCTTCTCGCGTTCCTTGAGCCAGAGGGCAAGCTTGGCGCTGGTGGTCGTCTTACCCGAGCCCTGCAGACCGGCCATGAGGATGACTACCGGCGGTCGCGCCTGCAAATTGAGGCGATCGTTGTGCGCGCCCATGAGGCGCGTGAGCTCGTCGTTGACGATCTTGATGAAGACCTGCCCCGGGCTCAGGCTGCGCAGGACCTCTTCTCCCAAGGCCTTCTGCCGTACTTCGGCGATGAAGTCCTTGACCACCGGCAGGGCTACGTCCGCCTCCAGCAAGGCCATGCGCACGTCACGCAGGGCATCGCGAATATTGTCTTCACTGAGCCGCGCCTGACCACGCAAGGCCTTGAAACTTTGGTTGAGACGTTGGCTGAGGGATTCGAACATGGGCACCTCGACTAAGCGGAATGCCATTTTGCGCGCTCGCTACTGTGGGCGCAACGGAAGGATGAATGTAATCGAACTGCTCCCTAAATCCGCGATTGCTGCTAAGAGATAGATAGATAAGGCCCCGATCTGCAAGCCTTTCTGGTAGAATAAGCTTATCGAGAGCTTCACCCAGAAGGTGA